>JAGWAD010000025.1 GCA_018302105.1 Candidatus Woesearchaeota archaeon | reverse complement strand
GTTTATCATTTACATAATATATGGGTGTTGTGATGTAGAACTTTTTTCTTTGCTTTTCCATTGAATTTTAGTTATATATAAAGATATATAAAATATTTGGTATTTCTAATTGCAATAAATTTGAACTATAATTCATTACCAGTAATCTGAAATAATATCTTAAATAACTATAACTTTACAATTAAATTTAAAAGCTTTCATTGTTTCTACAAATTAATGAATAAATATACAATAAAAGATTTTCTGGAAATAAAATTTTCTGGAGCTCCAAGTTTTAGTCATGACAATAAAAATATTGCTTATCTGAATAATGATAATGGGACTTTACAACTTTATTTAATAAATAAAGATAATGGAGAAATAAAACAACTTACTAATTACAATTGTTCTCTTGAATTTGCTTCATTTTCTCCTGTTGAAAATAAAATCTTGTTTGGTATGTCCAAAGATGGAAATGAAAGAACACAATTTTATACTTTGGATTTACAAACTAATATTATCAATAATATCACCCAAGTTGATGCAAAACATAATTTTGGTGGCTGGTCTATGGATGGCAAACTAATAAGTTATTCCACAAATGAAAGAAATGGAACAGATTTTGATGTTTATGTCCATAATATTTATACTGGAGAAAGAAAATGCCTCTTTGATAAAGGAGGATGGTGTGAGAGTTTTGGATTTTCTCCTAATAATAAAATTTTGGTTGTTGGAAGATTTAATAGCAATATCGATGGCGAATTGTTTTTGGTTAGTTTAAATAATAATCAAATTCAACAAATTAATCCTGATAAACAAGTCCTTTATATGAGACCAAGCTGGCTTCCTGATTCAAGTGGTTTTTATTTTGTAAATGATTTTAATTCAGACATTCCTAAATTAACTTATTTTAATATAAATAAATTTGAAATGAATGATGTTTTGATTCCTAAATCCAATCTTGCAGGAGTTAGTTTAACAAACGATGGAAAAGATTTAGCTTTGATTTTAAATGAAGAAGGATATTATCGTTTATATGTCTATAAAGTTAGTGATTTTAGTTTATTGAATACATCTAATTTTCCTCATGGTTTTATTGGGAAAATAAGCTGGTCTAATGATGGGAAATATTTAACTTTTAGTTATCAAAATTCTAAAAAAAATCCAGATGTCTATGTTTGGGAAAAGGAAACTGGAGATATAAAACAATTAACTAATTCGAATTGTTCAATTAATAAAGAAATTTTTGTTGAACCTGAATTTTTTAAATATAAATCATTTGATGAATTAGAGATTCCTTCTTTTATTTATTATCCTAAAAACAAGAATATTAATTCTCCAACAGTAGTTTATATACATGGCGGGCCTGAAGAACAATTTATTCCTTCTTTTGATCCTTTAATTCAATTTTTACTTTATCGCGGTTATGTAGTTGTATGCCCAAATATAAGAGGTAGCAATGGTTATGGGAGAAAATATTTGGCTTTAGATGACAGAGAAAAAAGATTTGATTCTATAAGAGATTTAGAATATTTATATTACAATCTCAAGAATAATGAAAATATAGATATTAATAGAATTGCTTTGTATGGTGGAAGTTATGGCGGCTACATGGTTTTAGCTGGTCTTGTATTTCAACCTGAATTTTGGGCTGCAGGTATTGACATTGTCGGAATAGTAAACTTAGTCACTTTTTTAAAAAATACTTCTCCTTATAGAAGAAAACTCAGGGAATCAGAATATGGTTATTTAGATAAGAACATGGATGATTTAATTAGGCTGTCTCCTATTAATTATATTAATAATCTAAAAGCCCCCTTACTTGTAATACATGGAGCAAATGATCCAAGGGTTCCATTATCAGAAGCTGAACAAGTTGTAGAAAAAGTCAAAGAGATTGGAAAAGAAGCAATATTATTGGTTTATAGTGATGAAGGACATGGATTAAGCAAATTAAAAAACAGATTAGATGCTTTTCCTAAAGTTGCTGATTTTTTGGATAAACATTTGAAAAATTAAATTATAATTACTTTTAATTCTTTCAATTTATGATTGTTAGATAAATCTATTTCGTAAGCATCTATTTTTACTAATTCTCTTGTCATTATATCTCCTTCTGATCTGTATGCTGCATGGATAAATAGTGTTTTGTTTCTTTTCCGTATAATTCTCTTGCTATTATGCCCTCTGTATCTCCTTTGGATTTTTCTTTTCTTGTTACATAGAATTTTTCTTCTATTATTTGTCCTGGTGTATAATTGTCTTGAGAGATCGTCCAGTAAGGATCAAAAATTTCTATTTTTTTACCATAAGTTCTTGAGTGCATGTGACCTGTTAACAATTCATAATTCTCTGAACTTTCTTTTACTAATTTTAAGTAATTTTCTGGCACTGTTGTTGCTGATGCGTTATTTGGCCTATCTTTTGTCAATTCAGCTTGTTCTATTATTAATCTTTCTTCTTTTACTTTTGCCAATAGCCATATGCTTAATTCCAGATCTGAATTAAATTCATCTTTTAGTTTTTCTTCCAGACCTTTAGTTAATTCTATTATCATGATAAAAATTAATTTAGAAAAACTTATAATCTTAACTTAATGAATTAATATAGTGAAAAAGAGAATATATATAGGTGTAGACCATGCAGGATTTAAATTAAAGGAAGAATTAAAAATTTATTTATCTAAAAATTATTTTGTAATTGATTTGGGAAATAAAAAATTAGATATTAATGATGATTATCCTATTTATGCTGCTAAAGTCGGAAAGGCTGTTGTTAAAAATAAAAATTCTTTTGGAATATTAATTTGCGGTTCCGGTCAGGGTGTTTCTATTGCAGCAAATAAGATTAAAGGAGTAAGGGCTGCATTGTGTGAAACTAAGAGAGATGCGCGTCTTGCCAGATCAGATGATGATGCAAATATATTATGTTTACAAGGGAGATATGTAAAATCGGCTAATGCTAAAAGAATTGCGAAAATATTTTTCGGAACTAAGTTTAAGAATAATATAAGATATAAAAGAAGGATAAATGAAATAAATAAAATAGAAAAATGATTATAAGAAAAGCCAAGAAACAAGATTTTGAGCAATATTTTAAATTAGAAGAACAATATTGTGTACATAATAATAATTTGGCAATTTCTGATATTGATAGATATAAGTTAAACAAAAAAGGATTGTATAAGAAATTTTTATCTAGATTAAAAAATAAATTATTATTATTTTTAGTTTTGGAAAGTGATTCTGGATTACAAGGATTTTTTATTGGAAATATTGATAAAAGAATTAGTTCTGGATATGAATATAAAGAAAAATCAATTGGTTATCTGAATAATGTTTATATTTCTTATGAATATCGCGGCAAAGGTTATTTTTCAGCATTTATGAATGAATTTTCTAAATATCTAAAGAAAAATAATGTTAAATATTTGGCTTTGCATGTTGACTTGAAAAATAAATCAGCGATCAAGGCTTATAAAAAATCAAGATTTAATATTATTGAATATAAAATGGTTGGTATAACAAATGATTATAAATGAGATAAATGTATTTGGAGATGAACTTGTTCAATAAGGTGTTTTTATGAAAAATGAATTACCAATATTCATGCAAAAAAAAGAAAATTATGGTATATTAAGCGATGTGGCAAGGTGTATACCTAAAAATTCTAAACTATATTTAGTTGGGGGGGCTTTAAGGAATGCTATATATTATCGAATGTTTAAAAAAGAACTTCCTCAAAGAGATTATGACATTGTTTTCACTGGAAAAAATAAAACTAAGCTGATTAATAACTTAAAGAAAAATACTTTTGTTATTCATAGTAAAAGAAAAAAAGAATATGTATTAGAAAGACCCAAAATTCCGCACCCTAAATCTATAAAAGATTTTGTTATATTAGATATACATTTTGAAAAATCTGGGAATATAAAAAATATTTTGAAAGAAAAAACAAATTTTACAATAAATGGTTTCGCTTTACCTCTTAAAACTATTAATAATGAAGATTGGTATGACTCCTTGATAAAACTAGAAGATGCTCTTCCCGATCTAAAAAATAAAATAATATTACTAAATAAATATCAAATAAAACCTCATGGGTCAGAACTATTTACCTGTTTAAGATTTATGTCATTAGGATTTAAGAAACCAGACAATAAACAATTACAAACTATGGTTTCAGATCTAAATTACTTAGAACCTAACAGATATAAAAGAAACGTGAAAAAACTTTTTGATTATGTTGGCGGAGAAAAACAAGCTAGAAAACTAATTAAGGAATTAGGAATAAAATATGATATTTTCAATATTAAAAATTTAGAGATGATAAAAAAATGAAATACAAAATTATACCAACAATAATTGCTAATAATCAAAAAGAATTTAACGAAATATTAAATAAATACTCAAAATATTTTAAACATTTTCAATTAGATATAATGGACGGTAAATTTGTGGAAAATAGAAGTAATTGGCCTGCAATCGAAAAACTTGATAAACGATACACGTATGAGGCACATTTAATGGTTGATGATCCTGAAGAATATATAAAAAATAATTACAAGAACTTTGATATTTTAATTGCTAATTTTGAAAAGGTTAAAGATCCATTGAAATTAATTAAATTTGTCAAAAATAAAAAGAAAAAAATTGGCTTTGCTTTAAATCCTGAAACCTCAATAATGTTTTTGATTCCTTATCTTAAATATTTAGATCGAATTTTGCTATTGACTGTGCATCCTGGAAAATATGGTGCTGAATTTTTACCTGAAATTTTGGAAAAAATAAAAATGTTAAGAATGTATTATAAAAAAGATATTGAAGTTGATGGGCATATGAACCCAAAATATATTAAATTATGTAAGAAAGCAGGTGGTAATTTATTTGCTGTTGGAAACTATCTGATCAAAAGTGATGATATTAGAAAATCTTCTGGAGAACTAAATTATTCTTTGAAATAATTATTGTGTTTGTCTTAACAACTAATAATGGTTAATAAGTATAATTTGTTGATAGTACAAACAATGTTGGTTATATAAACCAAAAAGCTTAAATATCTCTTGTGTGTTTCTTATACCAACATGAAAGCCGCGCTATTAGAAAATATTAAGGTCTTTTTGAATTCAGCTGAGTTGGTGTATAATACAAAGGATTTTACTTCAGCCACTATACTTTATTTTAAAACTTTATTTGTTGCTTATGATTTAATCATTTTTGAAAGGAAAAAATTTACGCCAAAAGATCATACTGAAAGATTTCGAATTTTAAAAAAATATTTTTCTGAGGAATATTTATTTTTAGATAAATACTTTAGTGTTTATCAGGATACTTATTCTGTTAGAATAGATAAAGATATTTGTGAGGAGATAAGGATCTATGTCAAAGAATATATTAATAAAAAATTTAATATCTAAATCTATTAGACTTTATGAGGAACATAAACTTGATATATTAGATATAATATTGTTTGGTTCTTTAGTTAAAGGAAAGGATAATCCTAATGATATAGACATTCTTATTATATATAAAAATAAAAAAGATCTAGAAATTTCTTATAAATTAAAGAAACTATTGGAAAAAAATAGTAATATACCTATAGATATAGTCTCTAAAACTTATTTTGAATTATTTGATCCTGGATTTCAGGCGAAAGAAGCAATATTAAGTGAAGGTTATAGTTTATTAAGTAAGTCTACGATTTCAGAAGGTCTTGGGTATAAAAATTTTGTATTGTTTATTTATGAATTAAGGGGCAAAAATAAGTCTGAAAGAATGCGTTTTTATTACAGCCTTTACGGGAGAAACTCTGTGGGTATGCTTAAATTGCTGAAGGCTGAAAAAATAGCAGATGCTGTTATTATCTGTCCTACAAATAATAAAGAAAAAATGAAAGAATATTTGGAGAGCTGGCATTTAGATTTTAAAGAAATACCAATCTTAATTCCCAAAAGATTATATTAGAACAAATAAATATTTTTTAAGAATAAAAAATTAAACTTAATATGGAAAATAATATAGAGGTTGAAGTTAAGAGTTTAATTTCTAAGGGACAATATGAAAAATTACTTGAATTTTTTAATAATAATGCTAAATTAATAAAAGAAGATTATCAAGAAACATATTATTTTGATACAAAAGATGATTTTAGAATTCAGAAGAATAATTTCTTTTCAAAACTGGTTTATAAAAAGGGCAAAATTCATGATGAAACAAGAGAAGAAATTGAAATAAAATTTTCTAAAGATGAATTTGCGAAACTTGAAAAAGTATTTTTGTTAATGGGAATTAATGTTCAAATAAAATGGTTTAGAGACAGAAAACAATTTGACTGGCATGGAGTTGATGTTTGTGTTGATCATACTAGAGGATACGGTTACATCTTAGAATTAGAAATATTATCCAATGAGACTGAGAAAGACAATAAATTACAAATATTAAAAGATAAATTTTCTGAATTAGGAATTGAAATAACTTCAAGAGAAGAATTTGATAACAAATTTAATTATTATAAAGAAAACTGGAAAAGTTTAATTTAAGGTTAATCACCAATATCATATTCTGTATATATTTTATTTTTCATTTTCAATAGGCTATAAGAATGAATTGCTTCTAAATCAAAATACATAAATTTATTTCCATTAACTGCAGGTATCATTTTATTTTCTCTATCAATACCCATACTTAATGTTATTTTAGTTTGATCTATCTCAAAAATATATCCTGTAAATCTTGAGCCTTCATCTTTAAATCCTGTTTGATTAAAACTATAACCTTCTAAATGCCCGCGATTTACAGATGTTGCGCCCGAATGCAAAACAAGCTCTACTAAATCACCCTTTTCTAACTCTGTTTTCATCTTTGGATATTGATCTTTTATTCCAAGCATAATTAAGTTTATTTTTTTCTTTTTAAAAAGATTACTCTTGTTATAAGCTTATTTTGTAGAATATATAAACAAAACTTTAAATATTAAAGTTAATGAGGAAATATTAAAGATGGTGAATATTAATCAACTAAAAGATATAGCGAATGTTCTAAGAAGAGATGTTCTTAAAATTACTACTGAAGCTGGTAGTGGTCATCCTACTTCTTGTTTATCCTGTGCTGAAATTATCTCTGTTTTATTTTTTAATGAAATGAAATATAAAACTAAAGATCCTGATTTTGAAAATAATGATGAATTTATCTTAAGTAAAGGGCATGCTGCGCCTATATTGTATTCTACTTTGTATAGATCCGGGTGCATTAATCGGTTGAATGGATTGCGGCAGATTGGCAGTTCATTGCAAGGACATCCTGTTCCAAGTGAAGAATTAAAATGGATTAAAGTTGCTACTGGTAGTTTGGGTCAAGGTCTTTCTATTGGTATTGGTTATGCAATTGCTGCAAAGAAAAGAAAGTTAGATTACAGAACTTATGTTTTAATCGGTGATTCTGAATTTGCTGAAGGTTCTATTTATGAAGCATTACAAATTGCAAGTCATTATGATCTAAATAATTTATGCGCAATAATTGATGTCAATAGATTAGGACAAAGTGGAGAAACTATGCTTGGATATAATCTGCAGGTTTATGAAGAAAGAATAAAATCTTTTGGTTGGAACACCATAATCGTAAACGGACATGAGATTAATGAACTAATTACTGCTTTTGAAATTGCAAGAAAAGAAACAAGAAGACCAACTGCAATAATTGCTAAAACTGTAAAGGGAAAAGGTGTTTCATTTTTAGAAAATAAAGAAGGATGGCATGGTAAATCGTTAAATCAAGATGAATTAGAAAAGGCTTTTAATGAAATTCCTGAAGTGAATATGCCTAAGATAGTTTTACAGACAAGAGAAGCAACAGACAACATAGTATTAGTTAATGATAATAAATTAAATTTTATTAAAACAGATTATAAAATTGGAGAATTAGTTGCTGCTAGAGAAGCTTATGGCAAAGCGCTTGTGAAACTTGCAGAAATCAATGAGAATATTGTTGCTTTAGATGCTGAAGTTAGTAATTCCACTTATTCTCATGAATTGTTTAAAAAATTTCCAGATAAATATATTGAATGTTATATTGCTGAACAAAATATGATTAGTGTAGCTAGTGGTTTATCAATAAAAGGATTTAATGTTTTTGCTTCTACTTTTGCTTGTTTTTTATCAAGAGCGCATGATCAGATAAGAATGGCAACCATATCGAATTCTAATATTACGATAGTTGGAAGTCATGCTGGTGTTTCTATTGGTGAAGATGGTCCTTCTCAGATGGGATTAGAAGACATTTCAATGTTTAGGTGTTTACCAAATAGTATTGTATTTTATCCAAGTGATGCTGTTTCTACTGAAAAAATAGTTGAATTGTGCAATAAAATTAAAGGTTTAAAATATATAAGAACAACCAGACCAAAAACTCCTGTAATTTATTCTGATAATGAAAAATTTGAAATTGGAGGACTTAAAGTTTTAAGACAATCAAAAAAAGATAAAGTTGTTATTGTTGGTGCAGGAATAACTTTGCATGAAGCAATAAAATCGTATGAACGATTAGCGAAGAATGGTATTATGACTTGTGTTGTTGATTGTTATTGTGTAAAACCATTTAATTCCAAAAAATTTATTGAACTTGCTATGAAACATGGAAAAAAGATTTTAGTTGTTGAGGATCATTATCAAGAAGGGGGGATTGGGGAAACTATTGCAAAAACGGTTAGTGGCAGTGCAATTAGTGTTGCTTATCTTGCAATAAATGAATTACCAAGATCTGGAAAAAGTGAAGAATTAATGAAAAAATATAAAATTGATTTGATGTAGAAAATATTTTTTTAACAAAAATATATCGAAGAGCCAGACCATGAAAATAACATCGTAAAAATCTATCAACCGAAGATTAAAGAGAATCTGGCAATAGTAATTCTTAAATATTTCAATAAACTCAAATAATCTATGAAAAATGAGGCTTTGTATATTTCTATTATATTACTAATCTCTATTTTTATTTCAGGTACAATTTTATCTTTTGATTCTTTAACTGATTTTACAGGCAGTTTTACTTTATTTTCAGGTGATGCTGTTAAGATTATTAAAGTCGGTGATACAATCAATGTCGCAAAGAGTGAAACATTCAAATTAGATATTAATAATTTCAAAAAAACAATTATTGTTAAAGAGTTCTCTCCAAATGAAATTTTGGTAAGTATAGATAATAAAGATTATAAAATTTTAAAAGGTGAAACTACACAAATAAAATCACTTGGGGCAAATTTTGATGTTAGGTTTAATGGCCTTAAGAATGCAAAGGCAATACTTATTATTCAAGCGTCTAAAAAGGTTAATACTGTTCCAACTCTTGATAAACCTTTAGATACAAGAACAATAAAAAAACAAGAACCTAACTTAATTACGAAATTTTTAAATAAATTTAAGAAAAATCCCAAAAAATCTATTGATGAAAAGATAATATTAAAAAAACAAGAGAATATAGAGTTAAAATATCCAGTATATGCAGAACAAAATAAAATTATCAGCAGAGATGATTTATTTCAAATTTTGTTTAATAAAAAAGTAGTTTCTTTACTGAGCGAATCTCAATATGGGCGCATTATACTGTCTGAATCCTGCAGAAATAATCAACTTGATGCAGAGCTTGGAGAAAGTGATGTAGATTGTGGTGGACCATGTCAGAGCTGTGAAGATTATAGATTATGCAATACTGGAAATGATTGTAAAAGTTTGAAATGTCAACTGAAAGACTCTAATAGTATTTTAGCAAGAAGATGTTTACCTGCAGATATGCCTTTATGTACTGAAAGTTCTTCTGGAGTTGAGTTAAGTAGAGAATTTGTACTAAATGGCTGTAAAGATGAAAGAACTGTAATAGAAAGAAACTGCATTAGTAATGATTTGAAAACTTATAGTGAAGGTGAAGTTATCTGTCCTCCTGGAAAAACCTGCCAAAATGGACAATGTATTGGAAGAAGGGGATTTTGTATAGATAATGATGTAGAGAATAATAATTCCATTATAGGAATTGCAATTGCACAAAACACAAATGAGGAACTTGGAAAAGATTATTGCTTGAATGATTATGAATTAAAACAGGTTAATTGTGTTGCTGATTCTGCAATTTATGGACCTGTTGAGAATTGCGGCGAAAATGAAATTTGTTCTGGTGGCGTGTGTCTTTCAAGAAACTATTGCGAAGATCCTGAATATGCTCCTGAAGATTCTTCTTTAATACCCACACATGGAGAAGGAAATATAAGAAAACATATTGATAGTTGCATTAGTGAAACAAGAGTAAGACATATTGTATGTGATGGAATTTCTCCTAAAATTTCTGAAACTGATTGTCCCGGGGAATTAGTTTGTAATAATGGGCTATGTGGTGGACAATTATACGATCATTGCATTGAACTTGAATGGGGTGCTATTGATAAAGATGGAAATCGTTTCTGGAATGGTTGCAGCTGGAATTCTGATGTAATAAGGAGGATTGCTAAATGTTTTCCTGATGGTAATGTTGATTTTGTGCCTGAACCTTGTATGGAAGGGGTTTGTGAAGGAGGAGAATGTGTAAGATCCACTTGTGAAGATAGTGATGGAAGAGATCCAATGACTTCAGGTAATGTGGAAACTAATCTGAGAATAGTTCCTGGAGAAGAGAGCAAAAATAATATTTTTCGTGACTATTGCGAGGATAATTTTCGTATAGATGGAGTTATTCCTGAAATAGATTCTGTAGAGGAAGAAATCTGCCGTGATGGGGTAATGGACTTGGCAGGAAATATTAATAGTGTTAGATCTTGGGAAAGGGTAGCTTGTGAAGAGGGACAAATATGTATAAATGAATTGCGAAGAAATGAATTTAATAATGGTTATTTAATTGGCAGTTGTGTTGAAAATTCAGAAGAACAAAGTTGCGAAGATTCTGATAGTGATATTAATATTTTTCAAAAAGGAACAACAAGTACAAGCAGAAGACCAGATGGGCCACCATTTATAGATCGTTGCAGAGGGGAGTCTGCAACGAGTACAACCCTGGTGGAATATTCATGCAGGGAAAGGGGATATGTTGGAGAATCTGTGATTACCTGCCCAAATAATCCTGATAATCCAGCAGAGCATTTTCCTTACTGCGATAATGGTGCTTGCTCAAAAGGAATTGATGAAGATCCTAATAATGATATCTTTAAAAAAGGCTATGTAACAGATGTAGACGGGAATATACATCCTGATTTTTGCAGGGGTGGAAAAGTTATTGAATTAAGTTATAATAGAGAAACTGGGGAATTAATTGAAACTGAATTTGAATGCCCGGAGGGAACTAGTTGTTCAGAAAATGATCCTGGCAGATGTTCATGAGCTGGATAATAGATGGTAAAATTATTAAATTATAAAAAGATATTGTCAAGTTATCGTGACATGAAGTGTTCCGTTGGTATTTGTTATTACAATTGGTTAGGACAAAGTTTATACCTTAATTTTTTAGTATTTATATTATTAATAAAATTGAGGATATCACTATAAGTTAATAGTATTGCATTATAAAAACATTAAAATACTAATTATTTCTTAATTTAATTAAATGTTAGATACAATTACTGGATTTGTAACAAAAGCTGTGAGTAGTGAAGTTGGTGTTAGTTGGATTATATTCTTAGTAATTTTGTTTTTGATTATTATTTTTTCAATAAGGCATTTACTGGATATAGCAGTTGATTTGTGGAGAATTCCTCTAGCTGTTATAATTGATGCAGTAGATATTCTTGCTTATAATAATCCTTATCTTGACTTATTGGCTGCTTTTGGATGTTTTATTTTATTTTTAGTATTTTCAAGAAGAGGACATCATTGGGGAAAAATACTTGGAATAGTAGCAGTATTAGAAGCACTAGTAGGTGTATGGATATTGCCAGATTATGCATTTATAACAAATTTAATGCCAACAAGCACAATATTAATATTTATTTCTGTATGGTCACATTAAAATGAGCAATTGGTTAATTTTATTAATAATAATAACTGCAACACTTGTTATCTATTGGGTGTTATCTGGAGAAAGAAAACATAAGGAGATGCTGAAAAAATGAATTTTATAAGAAAAATTTTTGAAGATAGAATAGATGAAGAAACACACAGACAATTTAAAAGATTTAGCAAAGGTAATTTTGAAAACAGGGCAGTAATTGAAATAGCAATAACTGGAAAAGGTTTGAAGGTTAAGACAAGTTTTGAATTTGTTAATGATTTAACTAATTATTTAGTAAATACAATTAAAGATAAAGTTCATATAACTGGCGGTATAATAACTACTAAAGATATAAAAGAAGGATTGGGTTTTGAAATTTCTAATATAAAACAATTTGCTGGTGTAAAAACTTATGAGATTGATACAGAGATTGCTAAAGATGACTTGTTTAAAGTTATGGATAAATTTCCTGATGCAGTTTATTGCCTGAGTTTTACAACTGAATCTGGAAGTCTAAAAACCAAAGTTAAAACTCCTAAAGCTGCTAAACCTGGAAAAGGAGAAGATGGTGAAGTTAAAGCTAATTACTGTGTATTTTCAACAAGCGATTTATCATTAAAGAATGATCTTGTTTTTGATGTAAAAGGAGATACAAAAGAACATGACTTGCTTGTCTAATTATGAAATATTTTATGTGGGGGAAAAGATGGTTGAAGCAAATATAAATTATTTGGCTGTTTTAGCTGGTGCAGTTGTCAGTATGATTATTGGTTTTCTATGGTATGGTCCATTATTTGGAAAAACATGGATGAATTTAATGGGTTTTAAGAAAGAAGATATTGCTAAAACAAAAAATATGGGTTTAAGATATTTTGTTATGTTTGTTGGTACATTAATAATGAATTATGTTTTAGCTCTTTTTGTTGACTATTCTGGAGCAACTACAATTTTAGGTGGAGCATTAGCTGGTTTTTGGTTATGGCTTGGATTTATAGCAACTGTAACTCTAGGAATAGTTTTATGGGAAAATAAATCTTTTAAACTTTATTTATTAAACAGTGGGCATTATTTAGTTGCTTTAGTTGTTATGGGAATAATACATGCTGTTTGGATTTAATTTCTTTTATTATTTGATTTTCTAAACTTTTTGATATAATAATTTAAATAATAAGAAAATATTTACACTTATTTAAGAGAAGTTTGAATAATTAAGTTTTTTGATAATTTTTTCCTGTGGAACTCAAGAATTTTGATGTTTAAAGCTTTGAAGTTTTTTAGAAATGTAGTTTTGCAAAGTTCTCTTAAAATTTAATACTCTAATAAATACAATAATTTTATTTTTAATGAAATAACTTCAACAATTTTAGTTATTTTTGGATTAGTATTGCTTGCTGTTGCTTTAGGTGATTAAAATGAAAAAAATTTCTGATAATGTGAGAAAAAATATATTAGATTTATAAATTTTCAAATAAAAACTTTTAATAATACTTATTATTTTAATATTTTAAATTTTTTTGGCATAGAAATTTTCATTTCGTGATATTCTTTCAGGGTTAATAGTGTTGAACCATAATCTAATAGCAAGTCCATATATTTGGGTTTTAATTTCTTTAATTGCTTTTCTTAATGTTCTTCCCGTGACTACATCTATATCAAACACAATTATTTTCTTATTTCTTATTTCTCCTTTTTTGATTTTATCCAGAAATTTCCAACTTGTTTCTTTTCCTTTTCTTTCTGGTTTTGCTTTTATTACCTTTAGACCAAACTTTTCTGCTACAAATCCCATAAATAATCCGCCAGTTGCTAATGCTATTCCTATATCATATTCTTTCTTTAGTTCCTTTGCTGCTGCACATGCTTGCGGAAGAAACACTATTTTATATTTTCTTGCTTTATCTTTCCCAACTACCATAGACAAAAATTTTTGATATTCTTTCGCAAATATCTTTGAGGTTTTGTTTATCATATTCTTTTTCATTTATTTCTTGATTTAAAGATTATGTTTTGTTTTGATTCTCTTCAAACAACGGCTGATGATGTGATGTAGAAAATATTTTTTTAACAAAAATATATCGAAGAGCCAGACCATGAAAATAACATCGTAAAAATCTATCAACCGAAGATTAAAGAGAATCTTTTGTTTTTTTATGTATAAGATAAATTTTAATCTTCAATATCCATGTAATATTTTATAGCATCAGTCAGAAGTTAGGCAAAAACTACATTGTGAAAAAATAAATTAGAGATGACCAGAAAGGCACATATTAGATATTGGAAGTTAAGAACACTAGAAAGTAAGGTCTTAAAGGAAATGAAGAGTTAAGGCTTGTAAACCCTTTTTTAATATGTTCATTGGTAAAAATTTACTTGTTGATCGACTGAAAAAGTATATATATTTATAAATAGGTTAATACTCCCACAATATACCCTACTGATTGCAGAAAGTCGTCGATTCTAGAATTATTTACGTGCTCAAGAAAAGTAAATAGGAAAGCTTATAAAAGAAACAAAAGGACAAAAAATTAAAAATGTCAAAAGTATACGGACCAAGGCATGGGAGTTTGCAATTCTGGCCTAGAAAGAAATCTAAAAAAATGACTGCCGGAGTTAAGTCATGGCCCAGATCTAAAAATACAACTCTTCAAGCTTTTTCAGGATACAAAGTTGGAATGACTCATATTGTCATAAAGGATACCAGGCCAACTTCAATGACTAAAAATGAAGAATTATTTTTACCAGTAACAATTTTAGAATGTCCTGCTTTGAAAGTTTTATCTATAAGATTTTATAAACCAGATCCTTATGGTAAAAAAGTTGCTTTAGAAATTTTGAATCCTAAACTTGATAAAAGCTTAGAAAGAAGATTAAGTTTACCTAAAAAATATAATTTTGAACAAAGGCTAAAAGAAGCCCAGGATCGTATTAGTGAGTTCAGTGAAGTGCATTTACTTGTTTATACACAACCTAAAAAAACCGGATTTGGAAAGAAAACTCCTGAAATCTTAGAATTTGGAATTGGTGGTAATGATATTAAATCAAAATTAGATTATGCGAAAGGTTTGTTTGATAAAGAGATTAAAGTAAGTGAAATAATAAAATCTGGTGCAAGAGTTGATGTTCATTCAGTTACAACAGGAAAAGGTTTTCAAAGTGTAGTAAAAAGATTTGGTATGCCATTGAGATCACATAAATCAGAAAAGAAAAGAAGAGCTTCTGTTCTTGGGCCTGAATTGCCTGGAAAAGTACATTGGGGTGTTCCTATGCCTGGAAGAATGGGATTTAATCTGAGAACTGAATATAACAGAGATATTATAATGGTTGATGATAAACCAGAAAAAATTAATCCAAAAGGCGGATTTTTACACTATGGTTTAATTAAAGCGGATTATGTTTTAGTAAAGGGCAGTATTCCCGGACCTTGCAAACGTCTAGTAACTCTTACAGAACCATTGAGACCTGGAAAATCATTTGGAAATAATTTTACTATACAATATATTAGCCAGGAGAGCAAGCAATGAAAGCAGAAGTAATTGGTTTGGATGGAAAGAAGATTAAAACAATAGACCTTCCTGAACAATTTAATGAAGATTATGAACCTGATTTAATTAAGAGGGCTATACTCGCAATAAATAGTCATGGCAGACAGGCGTATGGTACTGCTTATCAAGCAGGAATGTCACATTCAGCTAAATTATCCAGAAGAAGAAGAAACTATAAAGGATCTTATGGAAAAGGAATTTCAAGAGTTCCAAGAAAAACTATGTGGAGAAGAGGTATGCAATTTGGATGGGTTGCAGCTAATGCTCCTGGAACTGTAGGTGGTAGAAGAGCGCATCCTCCTAAGGCTCAAAGAATCTGGGATTTAAAAATAAATAAAAAGGAAAGAAAAAAAGCAATAAGAAGTGCTTTATCTGGTGCAGTTTTGAATAGCCAATTACTTATTATAGAAGATAAAATTGAAAATTTGAAAAAGATAAAAGATGTAAAAACTGTATTTACAACTCTTGGATTAAATATTACAGCAAAAAAAATTCAAAGGGCTGGAAGAGGAAAATCCAGGGGAAGGGGAATAAAATATTCTAAGAATCCTTTAATTGTTGTTGCTAAAAAATGTGATTTTATTAATGCAGTTTCAAATTTACCAGGTTATGATGTGGTTGATGTTAAGAGTTTAAATGCACAACTTTTAACTTTGGGTCATGATAAAATAAGAAAATGTATATTTACAGAAAGTGCAGTAAGCACAATTGGAAAAGAAAAATTATTTTCAGGAGATAAAAAATGAAAGACAGTTATAAAATAGTAAAATATCCTGTTGCTACTGAAAAAGCTGTCAGATTAATGGACAAAGAAAATAAATTGTTATTTGTAGTGGATATGAAATCTAGAAAAGATAGTATTAAGAAAGCAGTAGAAGATGCATTTGGTGTCAAGGTTTTGAATGTAAATACATTTATATCAAATAAAGGAGTAAAAAAAGCTTATGTTACATTGAGTAAGGAAACACCTGCTATTGATGTAATGACAAGGCTTGGATTGATGTAATAAAATGGGTAAGAGAATTATTTCACAGAGGAGAGGAAGGGGAACAAGAAGATTTATCAGTCTTAGACATAGATATATTGGTCCTGCAAGAAATAAAATTAATTTAAAAAATGAAGTTCATACAGCTGAAGTTGTGTGTTTACATCATAGTCCTGCACATTCAGCTCCATTGGCTCATGTTGTATATGATGATGGAGAAGAAGGATTAATGATTGCACCAGAAGGAATTGCTGTTGGAGATGTAATATCGACGGGGAAGACTAGTGAAATACGTCCAGGGAATACATTAAGGCTTGGAGATATTCCTGAAGGTACTGCTATTTATAATATTGAAAATTATAAAGGAGATGGTGGAAGATATGTAAGGGCTTCTGGCACTGCAGCTAGAGTGCTTGCAAATATGGGACAAACAGTTTCTGTAATTCTGCCTAGCAAAAAACAAAAAAATTTTAGTGCAAATTGCATGGCTACTATTGGAAATGTTGCTGGTGGTGGAAGACTTGATAAGCCTATGTTAAAAGCTGGAGCAAATTGGCATGCAAAGAGAGCAAGAGGCAAGCTTTATCCTGTAACCTCAGCTGTTGCTATGAATGCTAATGAACATCCTTTTGGTTGCGGTAGAGGCAGGCATATGGGTAAACCTTCAATTGCACCAAGATATGCACCTCCTGGAAGAAAAGTAGGATTGATCCATCCAAGAAGGACGGGCAGAAGGAGATAAAGATGGCTAAGAAAGATACTACATTCAAAGGCAAAACTGTTGAAGAACTTCAAGAAATGAAATTGGGAGATTTTATGAATCTGGTTCCTTCAAGAACCAGGAGGACTTTGAAAAGGGGATTTACCGAAGAACAGAAAAAATTATTACTTAAAGTTAAAAAAGCAAAAGAAGGAAAATATAAAAAGCAAATAAAAACCCATTGCAGAAACATGATTGTATTGCCTGAAATGGTGGGACAAAAAATTGCTGTACATACAGGAAAAGAATTTTCTGTTATTGATATTACTTATGAAATGCTTGGAAGATATTTAGGAGAATTAACTTTAACTAGAAAAAGAGTTGCTCACAATGATCCTGGTATTGGTGCTACAAAATCAAGTGCTTCAAGAGGAGTCAAATGAAATCAGAAATAAATTCAGCAGTTGTAAATGCAAGGTCTTTGCCTATTTCTACTAAATATTCTGTAGAAATCTGTAATTTTATCAGATATAAAGATCTTAAGACTGCAAGAAAACAAATTGAAAATATAGTTGAAATGAAAAAAGCATTGCCAATAAGAAGATTTGGATGGGATCTGGGACATAAAAAAGAAGTTGGGCCTGGAACATATCCTGTTAAAGCTGGAAAACATTTTTTACAATTATTAGATTCAGCAAAATCAAATGCAGAAAATAAAGGATTAAATGGAGAAAATTTAGTTATAACTATTGCTAAGGCAAATAAAGCAGAAAGAAGATGGAGAGCTGGAAGAAAGGGAAGAGTAAAAATGAAAAATACTCATGTTACTATAAAAGTTGAAGAAATTAAAAAAGAAAATTTGAAGGAAGGAAATAAAAAATGATTGAAAGGCAAATAGTTGCAGAAAAATCCAAAGAACAAGCAATACAAAATTTTGTATTTTCATATTTAGGAAAATTAAGCTGCAGCAAAATTAAATTACAAAGAACTCCTCTTGGTGAAAAAATTAGTGTTTATACTTCAAGACCTGGTTTAATTGTAGGGCGAAAGGGTGCAAATATAAAACAATTAACAGAAATATTAAAAAATAAATTCAATATGGACAATCCACAGTTAGAAGTTGTAGAAATTGAGAACCCAAATTTAGATGCTGCAACTGTTGCCAGAAACTTAATTGGGGGTTTAGAAAGATTTGGAACTAAGAGATTTAAGGCTTTAGCTTACAAGGCTCTTGATGATGTTATGAATGCAGGTGCAAGAGGAGTAGAAATTGTAATTGGAGGAAGAGGTGTTCCTGGAGAAAGAGCAAAGAGCTGGAGATTTACATCTGGATATTTAAAAAAATCAGGTGATATATCTGAAAACTTTATGGATAGATGTTATGAAGGCTGTAATTTAAGAAGCGGAACTGTTGGCATTAAAGTAAGCATACTTCATCCTGATGTTTTACTTCCTGATGATATAACTCCAAAAGTTACAAAACAGATTGAAGATATTAAAAAAACTGAAGTTACTGAACAGAAAATTGAAGTTACAGAAGAAAAGAAAAAAGAAGTTCCTGAGATAAAAGAAGCTGAAAAAACAGAAGAAACTAAAAAAGAAAAACCAAAGAGGGTCAGAAAGAAAGCTAAGACAGAAGAAAATAAAGCTGGAGAAAAATCAGAAAATGGCGATAATAAAGAAGAGTGAATTCAAAAATATGAGTAAAGAAGAAATGGGAAAAAGGTTATTAGAATTAAGAAAAGAACTAGTAAAATTAAAAGCACAGGTAGCAAGGGGAACTCCTGCTGAAAACCCTGGAAAAATAAGGGCAATAAAAAGAACTGTAGCTAGATTATTAATGTTTATACATAGAACTGAGGAGGTTGTAGTTAAAAGCAAATGAGTGAAGTTTGTGCAACTTGTGGATTACCAAAGGATCTTTGTGTTTGTGAAACTTTAGCTGTTGAAGGACAAAAAATCACAGTCAGTGTTGTAAAAAGGAGATTTGGGAAGTTAGCAACTGTTGTAGAAGGGCTTGATGAAAAAAGAGTGGATTTAAAAGACCTTGCTAAAAAACTTAAAACTAAGCTTGCTTGTGGCGGAACATATAAAAACGGGGTGATTGAACTACAAGGAAACCATGTGGATAAAGTTAAATCTGAACTTATTAATATCGGATTTAATGAAGACCTAATATTGGTGAAATATAATGTCAAATGAAATATCAACCCTGATTGGCTGTCATGTAGAAGTATTAGAATCTTCGAATAGTAGCCTGATAGGAATAAAAGGAAAAGTAACGGATGAAACAATGAACATGTTAGAAATTGACAATAAAACAAAACTTGTGAAAAACCAAGTAACTTTGAAAATAGATTTTAATAATCATAACTATATCATCGATGGTAAATTATTGAATGGAAGAGTTGAAGACAGAATGAAGAAAGGGAGAATTACAAATGAGTAAATCAAGAGATATTGGTTTGGATATTAAGGCACCTAAGGAAAGCTGTAATGATATACATTGTTCTTTTCATGGAAATCTTGTAGTTAGAGGAAGACAATTTGTTGCAAATGTTAAAGGTACAAAGGCACAGAAAACAGCAGTTGTTGAATGGGAAAGACTATTTTATTTACCTAAATACCACAGATATGAAAAAAGAAAAACAAAGATACATGTGCATAACCCTGTATGTATCGATGCTAAAACAGGTGAAAAAGTTTTGATTGTAGAATGCAGGAGGATTAGCAAAACTAAAAATTTTGTTATATTAACTAAAATATGAAAGCACTAAAAGCAAATGTTACAAGTGGATTATGCAGGGGAAGCAGAATACCTGTATGTGATAATTCAGGAGCTAAATTACTTTACATAATTTCATTTAGAGGAGATAAAGGTGTAAGAGGAAGAAAACCTAGCGGTGGTGTTGGTGATTTTATTACAGCATCTGTAAAAATTGGCGATCCTGATATGAGAAAAAAAGTTGTGAATGCTGTTATAGTAAGGCAGAAAAAAGAGTATAAAAGAAGTGATGGCACAAGAATTAAATTTGAAGATAATGCAGCTGTTGTTTTAAAAGATGAAAAAGGAAATCCAAGTGGCACTTTAGTTAAAGGACCAATTGCAAGAGAAATAGTTGGCAGATGGCCTGCAGTTGCAAAAATTGCCAAGCTGGTGGTTTAAGAAAAATGAAAACTGAATGGAATAAGAGCTGGAAAGGGAGCAAGCAACCCAGGAAACAGAGAAAATATATTTACAATATTCCCCTTCACTTGGCAAGAAAATTAATGTCAAGTCACCTTGCTAAAGATTTAATTAAAAAATATGGAAAAAGAAATGTTCCTGTAAGAAAAGGAGATTTAATAAAAATTATGGTAGGACAATTTAAAGGAAAAACTGGAAAGATAGATAAAGTAGATGCTAAACACAGAAAGGTTTATGTTGAAGGAATTTATACGATAAAAAGAGATGGGACTAAAATGCCTTATCCAATACATCCATCAAATTTGTTGATTATATCATTGGAGGCAAGTGATAAAGTAAGGAGGAAAGTTTTAGAGAGAAAGTAATATGGTACAAAATCATTTATCTAGAATTGCAGCACCGAAAACCTGGCATGTTAATAGAAAGTTAACTAAATGGGTAGCAAGGCCTATGCCTGGAGCACATCCGCTTGACAAAAGTTTAACTTTATCATTTATATTAAGAGATATTCTGAGCCATTGCAAAACAAAAAAAGAAGTTAATAAAATTCTGAATGATGGGAATTTGTTTGTTGATAAAAAAATTAGAAAAGAAAATAAATTTGCAGTTGGATTAATGGATGTTGTTGAACTTCCTAAACTTAATGAAACTTATAGAATTTTATTTAATAACAAAGGAGAACTATCTTTAGTATCTATAAATAAAACAGAAGCAAATCTTAAACTTTTAAAAATTGTAAGAAAAAATGCTGTAAAAAACAGCAAAATCCAAATTACATTCCATGATGGTAAAAATTTATTAATGGATAAATTTGAGGGTAGAGTTGGAGACACTGCTTTGTTCGACCTTACAAAAAATAGTGTAACAAAATGGATTACTCTTGACAAAGGAGTTATAGTTTATTTATCTGGTGGTAAACATATTGGAAATATCTGTAAAATTAAAGACGTTATTAGAGTAAAAAATCTAGAAAAACCAAAAGTTGTTGTTGAAATTGAAGGTACTGAATATACAACACTTATGGAATATGCTTTTGTTGTTGGAGAAAAACATCCTGAATTATCATTGGGAGATAAAAAATGAATTCCATGAAAAAAATCTTTGTAAGCAAAATAACACTAAATATTGGTGTTGGAAGTCCTGGAGATAAAATGGAAAAAGCTATGAGGCTGCTTAGTACGATTTCAGGATCAAAACCAGTTTCAACTATTACAAATAAAAGAATTCCTACCTGGGGTGTCAGACCTAAACTTGCAATTGGTGCAAAGGTTACTGTTAGAGGTAAAAAGGCTAATGAATTACTTAAAAGACTATTGCATGCTTTAGATAATAAATTACCTACTTCTAAATTTGACCAATTTGGAAATTTATCATTTGGAATACACGAATACATTGATATTCAAGGAATTGCTTATGATCCGACTATTGGTGTTATTGGTTTAGAGGCTGCTGTAACTTTAGAAAGACCGGGTTTTAGAATTAAAAGAAGAACGATTAACAAACAAAAATTACCTTTAAGACACAGAATAACAAAAGAAGAAGCTATTCAATTTGTACAAAAAGAATTTGGAGCAAAGGTTGGTGAAGAATAATGACAACTAGCGATTATAAAAAGGCATTTACTCAACTCAAGGCTAATCCTATAAAGTTGAAGAAATATAAAAAACATAATACACCAAAAGTAAGAAAGACAGGCATTGGATTGAGAAGATGTAAAAGGTGCGGAAGATTTGGTGCACATATCAGAAGTTATGGTTTACACTTATGCAGAACGTGTTTCAGGGAGGATGCTAAATCAATTGGATTTAAGAAATTTAGCTAAATAAAAATGGTAATGAATGATACTTTAGCAGGGGTTTTATCACATATTAATAATTGTGAAATAAAAGGAAAGAGAGAATGTTTAGTTAAACCAGTTTCAAATTTAATAATTAAGGTTTTAAATATTTTAAAAGATAATAGGTATATAGGCGATTTTGAGATTGTGACTAAAGCAAGGGGCGGAGAAATTAAAATAAATCTTATAGGAAATATAAATAAATGTGGTGTTGTCAAGCCAAGATTTTCATTTAAAGTTAATAATTATGAACTTTTTGAAAAAAGATATTTACCAGCGAAGGGCTTTGGAATTTTACTTGTTAGTACGCCTAAAGGAGTGCTTATTCACAGAGAGGCATTAGATAAGAAAATTGGGGGAAAACTTTTAGCATATTGTTATTAAAATGGAACGTACTTATAAAATTGAACTGGAAATTCCTGAAAAGGTTACTGTAATTGTAGAGAAAAGTTTAGTTAAAATAAAAGGACCTAAAGGAGAAGTACAGAGAGATTTTAATTATCCAAGAATTGAAATTGAAAAAACAGATAAGTCTATAATACTTAAAACTAAGAAAATTATTAAAGCTGTACAGAATGATAAAATGATTATTAATTCTTATGAATCACACATAAATAATATGTTTAAAGGAGCTTTAGATGGTTATTTTGCTAAAGTAAAAGTTTGTTCTGGACATTTTCCAATACAAGCTAAACTTGAGGGCAATGTATTACAAGTTAAAAACTTTTTAGGAGAAAAAATTCCCAGAAAAGCAGTAATTCCTGCAGGTGTAAAAGCTGAAGTTAAAGGAGATATTGTAGAATTGACTGGTGTTGATAAAGAAAAAGTTGGTCAAGCAGCAGCTAATATCGAGCAGTCGACCAGAATTACGAATAGGGATAGAAGAATATTCCAAGATGGTTGTTATATAATACTTAAACCTGGAGAAGTACAAAAATGAAATCACAATTAGAAACCAGAAATAAAATGAAATCCAAGAAGCCTGAATTTAGAAGACAGAATGTAAATAGATATAAAAGTTTTGAAGAGAGTTGGAGAAGGCCAACTGGAATCCACAGTAAATTAAGAAGAGGATTTAGAGGAAAGTGGGCAATGCCTGCAATTGGTTATTCGAGCCCGAGATCGGTTAAAGGATTAACGCATAACGGATTTGTTCCTGTTGTTGTTTCCAATGTTAAAAATTTAGAAAATTTAGGAAAAGAACATGCAATTGTAATTTCTTCTAATGTGGGAATGAAAAATAGAATTAAGATAATTGAAGCAGCTAAATCTAAAAATTTAAAAGTTTTAGGTGTTAAGGATTTTGATAAATATTTACAAGAATCAAAAAAATTATTTGATGAAAGAAAAAACCAGAAAGGTCTTAAAAAAACTGAGAGACAAAAATTAAAACAAGAATCTGAAAAGAAAAGCGAAGAGAAAAAAACTAAGGAAAATCAAAAAGCAAATAAAACTGAAACTAAAGAAGAAAAACCAAACAGCGGAGTAAAAAATGGATCTGAGAAATAAAAAAGAATTAGCTGCTAAAATTCTTGATGTTGGAATTACAAGAGTCTGGTTAGATCCAAATAAAAAACAAGAAATAAAAGAAGCAATAACAAGAGAAGATTTGAAAAGATTAATAAGCAAAGGCATTATTCTTGTAAAACAGAAAAAGGGTGTTTCTAGAGGAAGAGTAAGAAGATTATTGTTACAAAAAAGAAAAGGAAGAAGACATGGCATAGGTTCAAGAAAAGGAAAACACACTGCAAGGGCAGGGAAAAAAGAGTTGTGGGTTGTTAAAATAAGGCTTTACAGATCATTATTTAATTCGCTTTTGGAAAAACAATTAGTTACAAAACAAACTTATAGAGATTTAAGGAACAAAGCAAAGGGCGGTTATTTCAGAAGCAGAAGACACATATTATTATATTTAACAGAAAATGCTTTATGGGTTAAGAAAAAATGAAAAAAGGATATACAGTAAAATTCAGAAGGAAGAGAGAAGGTAAAACTGATTATAGATCAAGATTAAAACTTCTTGCATCAAATAAATCAAGAATCGTAGTCAGAAGAAGTTTGAGAAATGTTATGGTACAATTTACTGATTTGGGAGAGAAAGGAGATAAAACCCTTGTTGTCGGGCATAGCAGAGAATTATTGCAATATGGATGGAAATCACATAAAGGAAATATTCCTTCAGCATATCTTGTTGGTTATTTAGCAGGATTAAAAGCTAAAAAAGAGGGGATTAAAGATGGTGTTTTGGATTTAGGTTTAAGTAAAGCAGTTAAAGGCTCAAGTTTTTTCAGTGCTATTAAAGGAGTAATTGATGCCGGAATAAATGTTAACTGCTCAAAAGAAATTTTACCTGATGAAGATACAATTAAAGGAAAGAAAATAGCAGATTATGCAAAATCCTTATCTAATAATAAAGATTTATATTCAAAACAATTTTCAAATTATTTAAAGATAGGTTTAAAACCTGAAGACTTTACTAAGAATTTCGAGGAGGCAAAGAAAAAAATTATTGACAAATGGCAGCACCGTTAAAAGCAATATCAAACTTAGAAAACTGGAAACCTAAAACTGAGTTAGGAAGAAAAGTTAAGAATAAGGAAATTACTAATATTAATGATATATTAGAGAAAGGGTTAAGGATCTTAGAACCTGAAATTGTTGATACTTTATTACCCAACATAGAAGTTGAACTTTTAGTTGTTGGTCAAAGCAAAGGTAAATTTGGTGGTGGAAAAGGAAGTATATGGAAGCAAACACAAAAGAAAACATCTGAGGGAAATACAATTACTTTTTCTGCATGTGCAGTTGTTGGAGATAGAAATGGTCATGTAGGAATTGGTTTTTCAGGTGCAAAAGAAACTGTTCCTGCAAGAGAGAAAGCAATGAGAGAAGCAAAACTAAATCTTATTGAATTAAGAAGAGGATGCGGATCTTGGGCTTGTGGCTGTAAAGGAAGTCATTCAATTCCTTTCAAAGTTAGTGGAAAATCAAGCAGTGTTTCAATGTTTTTAATGCCTGCTCCTAGGGGTGCTGATTTAAAGATTGAAAGCAAATGTGGAAAAATATTACAATTAGCCGGAATAAAAGATGTATATTCAAGAACTGAAGGACAAACTTCTACTAAATTAAATTTATTTGTATCTTGTTTTGAAGCATTAAAAAGTTTAAGCAAAGTTAAAGTTCAACCTGAATTAGAGGAATCACTTGGAATTGTTGAAGGAAGCATTGAGAAATGAAAATCGCAGTAGTCCAGATAAGGGGAACAGTAAGAACTGGTTCTAAAATAAAGGACACTTTAAAATTATTAAGATTAACTAAGAAAAATAGTTGTGTGCTTTTAGAAAATAACCCAGTTTACTTGGGTATGCTTGTCAAACTTAAAGATTTTGTAACGTGGGGAGAAGTCAATAATGAAACACTTAAAAGTTTAATTGAAAAAAGAGGAAGGATTGCTGGTAATAAACCTTTAACTCTAGATTATCTTAATGATAAAATTAAAATGGATTTTAATGGTTTGGCTGAAGCTTTGGAACAAAATAAATTAAAATTAAAAGATATTCCCGGAGTGAAAACTTTTTTCAGATTAAAGCCACCTATACATGGTTTTGAAAGAAAAGGAATTAAAGCACAATTTAGTTTAGGCGGTGCTTTAGGTTATAGGGGAGAGAATATTAATGATTTAATAAGGAGAATGTTATAATATGCCAGCAAATAAAAGAAAAAAATTTGTAAAGATGAGGGGATCTCAAACTCATGGTGGCGGTGCTAAGAAGAAAAGAAGGGGCGCAGGTCATCGTGGTGGTAGGGGTATGGCTGGTTCTGGTAAAAGAGCAGATCAGAAAAAACCGACTATTTTGAAATTATATGGTCCTGATTATTTTGGCAAAAGAGGGTTTAGCAGGCCTCAAAAAGTTATCCAGAAAATAAAAACAATTAATTTAGATGATCTGGAAGTTAAACTTGAAGATTATGTAAAAGATAAATTAGTTACAAAAGAAGGTCAATATTATGTTGTTGATGCTAATAAATTAGGATACAATAAAATATTGGGTGGTGGGAATATAAAATTAAAATTAAAAATTAAAGCAGATTATTTTTCTAAGAAAGCAGCTGAAAAAATAAAAGAGAGTGGAGGAATAATCGAATCTGAAAATGTCGTGGGTGAATAATCTTCTTGCTTTTTTTCCAGAAGTTAAAAAGCCTGAACAGAAGGTTGGATTTAAAGAAAAACTTAAATGGACTTTAATTATTCTAGTTGCTTTTTATATTTTATCTGTAATTCCTTTGTTTGGATTAGGACATAATGAGCTTGCAAGATTTGAACAATTATCTATTATATTAGGAGCAAGTTTTGGATCAATATTATCATTGGGTATTGGGCCAATTGTTACTGCATCTATTGTTTTACAATTACTTACAGGGTCTAAAATACTGAACATTGACTTAACCAGCCATGATGGAAGGGCTTATTTTCAAAGTTTGCAAAAATTAGCATCAGTATTTTTTATTTTATTTGAAGCTGCTGTGTATGTATTTTTGGGAGGATTAACTCCTGATCCTGCATTGAGAGGAAGTTCTGCATATTTTAGTATGCAACTTATTTTAGTTATACAATTAATTATTGGTGGATTATTAATAATGTTCATGGATGAAGTTGTAAGCAAGTGGGGATTTGGATCTGGACTAAGTTTATTCATAGCTGCAGGTGTAGCTTCTGAAATAGTAATAAGAGCATTTAGTCCATTAAATAGTGTTGGTGAATGGGCTTTTGGTTCTGGACAGCAGCCAGTTGGAGCATTTTTAGTTTTTATAATTTCTTTAGTTGGAGGTGCACCAAAAGATGCATTTTTAGCTTTATTCAGTATATTAGCAACTCTGGTTGTGTTTGTAATGTCTGTTTATGCGCAAGCTATAAAAGTTGAAATTCCATTAAGTTTTGGGAGAGTTTCTGGTTTTGGGATAAGATGGCCTTTAAATTTTTTATATACAAGCAATATTCCTGTTATTTTAATAGCTGCATTACTTGCGAATGTACAATTAGGTTCTGGGTTATTACAAAGCTGGGGGACTATATCGGCTGCTACGGCAAATGAAATAGCGTTGTGGACTAGCGGGCCACAAATAGTTACTAATTTACTTACAGGTTCATTTGTATTTTTCGATATTGTAAGAGCTTTAGGTTATGCTTTATTATTGTCTCTTGGATCAGTTATATTTTCAATATTCTGGGTTGAAACTGCTGGAATGGGTGCTTCTTCTCAAGCAAAACAAATCAAAGCTTCTGGATTACATATTGCCGGATTCAGAAGCGATGAAAGAATATTAGAAAAAGTTTTACAGAGATATATTTTTCCTTTAACTGTTATGGGCGGTTTAGCTATTGGATTATTAGCTGCTGCTGCAGATTTACTTGGTGCTTTATCAAGAGGTACGGGTATTTTATTAGCTGTTATGATAATTTATAGGTTGTATGAAGATATTGCAAAACAACATATGATGGATATGCATCCTGCTCTTAGAAAAATGATGGGTGGCTAAACTAGTTTCTTATAATCGTTATTTTCACTAGTCTATAGGCGAACAGCAGTGAGCTGACTGGTGGCGTATGAATCGTAAGTAATTTCTATTTGAAAATAAATAAAATAGCGTAGTGTTGATATTACTACGCTATTAGAATAACAAAAGCTTTTTAGGTAATAAAATAATCTTATAAATAATGAGAGAAAATGTTGCATATTTTGAGAAAAATTTTACTCCAGAAAAATTAGAAAAATTTATTCAAACAAGCAGTGATTATTCATTTTCATTCTTTATTGATGAATTAAGAAAGGCTGATTATGTTTCTGATCCAAATGTGCGAATGTTGTCTCCAGAAGAATTCTTATTTTTAAGGTAAAATCGTTTTTCATTGGAAGAAAAACAATATCACAATAAACTATTAAGTTTAACTGCTCATTTAAAGATTGTCATCAATTTTCTTGAATTTGTTTATAGTACTGAAATTTTAAGTGACCTTAGACTCAAAGATTTCGAGATGATTTCACCACAAAATATATCCAGACTTGAAAGTAGTCGTAAAGAATTAAGAAAATTGTATAAAGAATTTGTAGATAAAATAATTAATATATTATTAAATTATTCTTCAACTAAAACTATTGTTAGAACAAATATAACTAGAGAAAATATAATGAAATTTTTAAAATTTTATAATAATTTAGAAGTGCTTGAACGGATGAGATCTCTTTTTCTTAAAGAAAATTTAAGCCAAGATATGCGTGAGGATTTAATGGAAATAATTAATGGGCTCAAGTTGTTATTTAAAAACCCTAAAGATAAATGGTTCGAAAATTTGATTAATAGAATAAATAAATTGAGAATTTATAATGAAGTTGATATAATGATTTAAGGAACTATTTATTGATAGAATCATTAACTACAATATATTCTCCTGCAAAAATATTTCAATTTGTTAAAAGCATAATTTCAATAGAACTGTTCAAACGCCATCCAGAAATA
>JAGWAD010000024.1 GCA_018302105.1 Candidatus Woesearchaeota archaeon | reverse complement strand
CTTAACTTTTCTTTAGCCTTAATAAGTTCTCTATTTTTCTTTCTGTACTCTTGTTTTCTATTTAGATCATACTCTCTATTCCTTAATCTCCATTCTTTGTTTAACTGTTTTATTTTTTCTTTATTATCCTTATAATACTCTTTTCTATATTCTTTAGGCGTCTTAGAAAATCCATTAAATAAAAGCCTTAAACTCTTCTTAATCTCTCTAATTCTTGCTAAATATTCTTTTCTCTCTTTCTCATAAATTTCCATATCCTCAATTCTTCTCCTTTTATTAAATTCTTGAAATTCTTTAACTTCTATTTCTTTTTTAGGATAAAACTTCGAACATAGAGCACATTTGTATTTAGGCCTAGAAGAAAGCAATACAAGTTTGTATGAGCAGTTTGGACAGCGTGGCATTTCTTAATGATTATACATGTCATAAATTACAAATAGTATTGTAAATACAAAATATAAAGTGGTAAAAAACATTGCTAGCGTCAATGAAATTTTTATTTCATTCTCTGGAAAGAATAAATAGGATAAGATCCCCAAAACCAAGAAAATAGTAGCTAAGATAATCAATTTCACAATTCTTAATGAGTATACATGACTCAAATCTTCATAAAGTGTAATTCTATCCCTACAAATATTCATTTTTTCTTCTAATTTATCAAAATTTGCTTTCTTTTCGTTATCAATAGAATTACTTATTTTATTCTGAAGATTTGTTTTTTGTTGTTCCTTATATGTTTCAAACTTTTTAACAAAATCAGTTATCACCATTACTGCTAAAAAACCACCAATAATAGCTATAAATCCGATAAGCGTATAAAAGATTCCTTCAAGCACAGCTAAAGTATATTTATTAACACTCCACAATGAAGCAAAGAATAACCCTATACAAATTATACCTAAATTCTCTTTAATTTTTAATATTAGATTCATTTTAGATTTTTTATTAGTTTTTAGCTAAGTAGTTAAATTTAATTAATTCACCTCTATAATCTTTGGATTTTCTTGATCATATTTACCCCAAATTTGTCCTAATTTCCAGCTACCTGGAGCACCGGTTGTCTCTAAAAAGAAATATTTTCTATTTTTATAGTTATAGTAAGTACCCGTACAGCCATCACACCAAACACCTATAGCCATATGGTCACTATATAATAAAAGAATAGTATCAATATTTAATGCCCTTAAGATGGAAGCCATCAAAAAAGATGTATCTTCGCAATCGCCTCTTTCATCAATAATTGTTTCAATAGCATATTTAGGGTATTCTAGATTAGAATTAAATTCTATATCTTTTTGATAAATCATAGATTCAACAAAATCAATAGCTATACCAACTTTATAAGTATCTCCAGTAGTTATAGAAACATCTGTAATGTCTTTTGCGATGGTTTGAATTGTTGGATCGAAAGGTGTTGCAAATCTCCCATCTTGATAGTTATATTCAGATCTATCATAATTTTTGTAATATAAATACCAATCTTCCGGAATACCAAATTGTGTAGTATATGGAAGACCTTTATGTTGCCAATTTATAGTAAATTTATAATTCTGCCCACCTCCGCCAGGGTGAACATCTTCATTATCTCTTATTCCATCCGCATCACTATCTGGATTATCGTCACTTGTGCCTAAAGATAATTCTTGTGAATAAGTTAATCCATCTCCGTCTTTATCTTGTTGATTTTTAGATTGTTCTTGCTGTATTAATGCAGATTCTCTTTGTTGTTTTTCTGATTGGAATTGTTGATTTAATTCTTCTTGAGTATTTTTTATATTCTGTATATTCTGTTGTTCTTCCATTTTAAGTTTATTTTGTTTATAATTGTAAAACCCAACACCCCCTATAACAAATAAAAAAATAATCACTAATGTGAGAACTATCATAACAGTATGCTTATGAAGATTTAATAACTTAATATCTGTAACTTTATTCCCACAATGAATACAAAATTTTGATCCAGTTAGTTGTTTACCACAATTTATACAATGTTTAGTTACCATTTTTAACCTAAATCTAAAGACCAAGGAACTTCAAATTTAAATATCCAATTTACATGCGTAGTTCTTTGTTCATTTCTAGTACGCATTACTTGTCTGCTCTTTTGTACATCCTGATATTTAGTAACTTCCCTATAATCAGTAACAGTTTTATATTTAGTTACTGGACGTTCTTTTGCAATACTCTGATATTCAGTATATTGACAAGTACACTGTATACAATTTCCATACCAATTATAACGAGTACATTGACAACTTCCACTACACGAAGGATAATATTTTCCCTCTCCAGCATCATTAACTTTTGTTTTCTGAATCGGCACTTGATCATAATATGTTTCTGTTGTTTGATATGCTTCTTGTCTTTCATATGGTTCTTGTACATTAAATGGTTCTTTTTCGTAATAATATTCTGTATCTTCATAAAGAATTTCAACTGTGTAATTTTTAGCTTTTGTTGGGATTAATATAACTAATAAAATAATCAACAATAATACGGGAACCCAGATATAAGTTGGGATTTTTAATTTTTTTGAGATAACTCCTAATCCAGTTTCAACTTTTTTCTCTTCTCTTTTAATAAGTTTATTAATTTCTTCTCCACAATGTTCGCAGAATTTACCGATATTTTTAACTTTTTTATTACATTTAGGACATTTCATTATACAGTTTTGCCTCGCTCTTCCTTTAAGTATCCTTTTTCAGATAAGTAAGCCATAACTATATTTCTAATAATTTCTGAATCTTTTTCTCCGATTTTTCCTTTAAGGCTTTTTTCTATTATCTTCCAAGTCCCATCTGGAATGCTTACTAATATTCTAACCATAGTTTTGTTAATAAGTTTAACCACTATATAAACTTTTTGATACTAAAAGGTATCATATATATTACATAATAGAAATGTTTATATACTAATTATATCTATAATATATCACATTAGATATAAATAAGATATACCAGAGGAGACGTAGTTTTCAAGGCAACATCTCCTCTGGCATGGAGTCCGTGATGAACCCCACAATAGAAAAAATAGAAAAAGAACTTAATAAAACTTTTGAGTCTGTTAGTGAGAAATGGATTAAAACCTCTTCTCTACTCAGAAAATTAAACTTACAATTGATAGAACAAAGACAATCTAAGTTTAATCCTGAAAGCTTAATTAAACTCTATATTTACAGAAGGATTAAAGGAATAAATTATTATGAAAGATTAATAGAGCATTTAGAACAAGATGAATCTGACGCTTTTGATCTTGGATTTTCAAGAGATGATAATAACAAAATAGAATTTCCAACAAAAAGGGCATTTAATAAATTCTTTCAAAATAAAATTGATGATGAATTAAAATTACAATTAGATAATATCTCTAAAGAAATTCTAAGAATAGCAACTCAAAAAGGCATTGTCTTGGATTTAGAATTAGTCAATAAAGCAATTAAGGATAAGAAGGATAAAAATAGAGAAAAAAGAAAAGTATTTCACGAAGCAACAAAGTTAGTTAAGAAATTAGTTTATCCACAAATAGATATTAAGATTAAAGAAAATGGTAAGTTTACAACCAAAGATTTACTGGATGTTTTAGTACATATTGCTTATTCTCACGATTTTACCACAAATGGCTCTTCAACATTTCAGGAGTTATATCCGGACGCTAAAGCTCCTTCTGGAGATTTAATGTTGTATCATTTCTCTAAACTGCAATCAGTAGAGAAAATAAAAGAAATGTTTATCTCAATATTTGATGTAATCTTCAATTTTGCCAAACATAATTATAAGCTACTTAACAGAAGAAAAGTAGATATTGCCTATGATATCCATAAAATCCCTTATTATGGTAATAAGAATGATGCATATGTAACAGAAGGAAAACATGAAAGAGGAACAACACATTTCTATCAATTCCTAACCTGTTCAATAGTAATTGCTGGGCAAAGATTTACTATTGATGCGATTCCTATCCACAAATTAGATAGTATTGAAAATCTGATTAATGAAAGTTTAGAAAGGGTTAAGCAAAAAGTCCATATTGATAAGGTATATCTAGATAGAGGTTTTGATAAACCGAAAGTTATCAATATTATCAAATCTCATAAAGTAAAATTTATCATGCCTAAAGTTAGAAGTGAAACTGTAAAGGCATGGATGAGAAAATCTGAAGAATGCAAATCAAGATTTATTGAAAATTTTGAAATAGGGCAACATGAAAATAAAGCAATTGTTAATTTAATTCTGGTAGATGACGATGAAGGAATTAAAAGAGCATTTATCACTAATTTCTACATTCCTGAACAATTAGCTCATTACTTGTATACTTGGTATTCTAAAAGATGGGGAATTGAAACAGGATACAGACAATTTGATCATGACTTTAAAGCCAAAACTACAACTAAAAATTATCATATCAGATTATTTTATTTCTTATTTTCAGTATGCTTATACAATCTTTGGGTTTTAGTAAATATCTGTGTTTCTTTATCGCTTTATGGTAGATTGTCAGAAAAGCCAATAATCACATCTAAATTATTTGCAGTTGTTCTTTACAAAGTAGCTTATGAAGATCCTCCAACGTAATGGTTCTTTCTATTAAGTTATAGAAAGGTTCTAGTTAGGACTTTCTCGTTTTCTAGTTATTTTTGCAATATAACGACCCAAACTCCAGTCTTCTCTAAAATTTTCTTAAAAATTGCTGAGAACTAAAGATGAAATCTTGTAAATAGAACTATTCTATCCATCAAATCAGTTTACATTCCTATCTACTGAGGATGTAGCCCTGCTGATTCACTTGTTCTCATTTTAGGTTTACACCAAATCTGCAAGTTTAATTACAGGGCCAATAATAGAATAAATAGTAATAAATATATAAAACAACCTATTCAAAAAAATATGAAACTTTATCATGGTTCTCCAAAAGAAATTAAGATATTAGAACCAAGAAAAGCAAAGGGACATAATGAATTTCAAAATTTGAAAGCAGTATTCTTAACAAATTGTTATCTTGAAGCTTGTTTATATACAATAAGAAAATCATTGAAAGACAAAGCACTTTTTGGAATAAGAAAAGACAGATTAATAATTATTGGAAATATTGAACCAAATGAAGATGATATGTTTATGAATCTAATATTCCAAAAGAAGAATTAATAGAAGAAAAAGAAGATTTAGGAATATATGCTTATCTGAAATCATTAAACTGTAAAAATCCAACAAAAGTAAAAGATTGTAAAAGCAGATATTTTATGTAAGATATAAAAAAGTTATATTATCACTTTATTGATCTTAGGATATATTATAAGTTATATTAAACCATCAGAAGGAATCACAAAGTTTATTTAAATAAGTCTTTATAAAAATTGATGAAAAAAGAGGTCTTATTATATTATAGAATTTTAACAATATTAATAGTTATAACTCTTATTGCATTATATTTAATTCATGATGCAAAAATAACAGGAATGTCATTCGCAATGCCTGAAAAGAGTGATATAGTAATAAGTTCCAATTTTAAAATAAAGATAGACATACCCTTGCCATTTATACCGGATGTTCAGAATAATACAGAAATAAAATATTTAGGTTATAAACATTCAAATAATTCAAATATTATAGTTTCTGTAAAAGATTATATATCATGTAATTTAGATTCAGATTCATCATACGACGGGTGGAAAAATTGTATAGTTATTTTTGAAGTGCAAAATGACAATACAGAAAAACCAAGTCTATTAAGTCCATCAATTACATTAAATTATTCAGATTATAGTAACATACGTAATATAGTAATATCATTTTCAAATACTTCAAGTTTGATAAATGAAACATCAACAAGTTGGATATTAATATCAGATCCTGCACAAATCGCTACAGATAGGATAATGGATGATATGATAATAGAAAATACATCAATATTCCAAAAGAGAAATTTCACAAATTTTGAGTCTCTGCCTTCAGTTATAGTTACCGAAACGCCATTTGCTTTAAAAGTAAATTATGAATCAAGCAGCTTCAATGGTAATTATTTTAATTTAAGTATAAGTACATTAAATTTTAATGGATTTATAGATCCAGACCAATCAGCATGCGGGACACTAAGCACAGAAAATGCAAAATATACACTAACACAAAGTGTTTCATCAACAGGTACTTGTTTCACAATAGGGGCAAATAATATAGTTTTAGACTGTAACGGGTATATTGTAAATTATTCAACTAACGGAATAAGCAATAACTACGGGGTAGACAATGGTGAAGGCTATGATAATATAACAATAGAAAATTGTAATATTTTTGAAGGAAATGGCACTACAACACAAAGAGGTAAACCTGGCATATATTTCTTAAATGTAGACAATTCTACAATAATATTTAATAATTTGACAACCGAAGGTAATTTTTCAGATGGGCTTATTCTTAATATATCTAATTTAAACAATGTTTCATTTAACATCTTCAATGTATCTTCTGGAAATAATTTAAGAGCTGGAGGAGCAAATGGTATAAGTCTAAAATCATCAGCCAATAATACAATATCAAATAATATTATATTCTCAAACAGCACAAATGATGGAATAAGGTTAGATACTTCAGATTACAATTTAATACAATATAACCTAATCAATGGTACAGGTACAAGAACTGGAGGTAGAAACATAAGATGTCAAGATTCAAATTATAATATAATATATTCAAACACATTAAGTGCAATTCAGAATTTTCAAGGCCTTCCACTATTCTTATTAAGATGCTCGAATACGAATGTTTCTTATAACAATATGTTAGTAATCGATGGGAATCAATCAATGTTATTAGATATAAGTGATTCTGGAGGAACATTGGCTGCTGCAAATAATACATTCTTATCAAATACATATAAAACGACAATAGATGGAATGGACACAGATCCATTTTTTAAGACAGCAATAAGGCAATTTTCAGGAACAAATAATACATTCATCAATGAGAGAATTAACGCCCCAAATGTTCCAGATATCTTGGTAATGGTGGGAAACCTTACTTTCTTGAATGTAACATTTAACAGAAGTGATATTACATTTATATCTGGGACTGCAGGAAGAATTGGAAATGGTACAATCACAGTCAAATGGTACACCCAAGTAAATCTATCAAATTATATAAATCAAGGTTTAAGTAATGGAAATATAACCGCATTCAATGCTTCATTTGTACTTGAGGATTCATCAAATAATACATTAAATAATGGGCAGGCTACAAGATTATTGGAATTAACAGAGTATCAGAGAAATATTAGTTCAATTTTTTACAATACACCGCACCAGATCAATGTATCAAGGTTAAACTATGACGAAAACTATACAATAATCAATTTGACAAATATAGCAGATCCAACAAACTTCATTGTTCAAATTTATATGGTCGAACTAAACCCGCCTTCGATAACAATATCATCTTCAGCAGGTACAGACTTTTATGAAGATACAACAACTACGCTAACTTGCACAACTTCAGATCCAAATGGTATTAGAAGTATGTCTATGGACTATGAAAATGTGAATATATGCTCAAGCTCAAGTCAAAGTTGTTCAGGTGAATTTTCTCCGCAAAATGGAATAATAGAAACAATATGCACTGCAAATGATGTCTTTGGAAATGCTGCATCAAAAATATTAAATCTTAATGTTGCTAAAAGATTTGGAACTGCTTCTCCACAAATATCATCAGGAGAAATTACTAGTAAACACATTTCTGTCATTAATGATGATAAAACAATAACAGAATTATGGGACGAAACCAAGGAGCTAGGAGAAGAAAATCAAAGGAAAGGTTCTACATTAAATATAACTAAAGGAGAGATGAATCCAGAAAAAGCAAATAACAAATTAATAAAAGAAGTGTATGAAATTATTACCAAAAAAATCAATAAGATTTATTCAATATTTTTAATTCTTATTATATTTATATTAGTTATCTATTTCAGATACAAAAAAAGTAGAATTTAATCTAAAAATTCTTTATTTTTTATTTTCTCAGGAAGATATTTTTCAGATACAAAACTAATATCTTTTGAAGACAATGACTGAATTTCAACTTTAGACTTATATTCTTTCATCATCTTAAATTGTCTCTGCCATTCTTTATTATTTTTAAACCAGTCATATTCTGAAACTTGTTTGATTCTTGCATAATCCTTTTCATCTAATTTAATAAAATGTTTTTTAAGATCATATTTTTGAATGTCATCCATAGTAATTCCAACATATTTAACACCAGGAATTGTTAACCTTTCAGACGCATGAGCTAAAGCAATACTTCCATATTTGATAACAGAATAAATATACGCACCATAAATATCTCCATCGCATAAAACATAAATTGGTAATTTATACTCTTCGTAGAGCCTTTGTAAAAGACGCCTTATCCCTCTGGTAGTCTGTCCTTGTGATGAAACAATTATAGCTTCATTTTTTTGCCAGTATTTATCTTCATTAAGACGTTCCCAGACAGCAGCTTTTTCCATGTAAATAATATACTTAGCATCAACTTTCTTAAATTTAATATCTTCAACATTAGAAGGAATAGCCCAGCCACCACTTCCTAATTTACTCCAGTCAATAGTATCTCCCCTATCTTCAATAATAACTTTACCTGCAACGCTTCCATTTTTGTTAGCATTGACATGCATCTGTTCTCTTGATAAAGTCGTAATAACTTCTAAATCTTCAATAGCTTTGTCTGATTCTGTCTGTTCATCAACTAAATTAGTATCAGTTCCTGGAATAGTCCTCTTAGTCATATAAAATACATCCCTTAAACTTGAATGTTTACCAGAATCAATTAATTTCTCTTTGATAACAGAAGCAACTTCAACAGTTTGCAAAAATTTTTTAGAATGTGCAACATTAAAAAAAGACCTTGAACCTTTTTTATTTCCCAATTTCAAAGTTCTTGATTTTTCATCATAAATTATATTACTTAAATTTCTCAATGGAAAAACTATTTCAGGGTTTTTTCCTTTTTTGATTTGTTCTACTATCTTAAATCCAAATTCTCTCAGTAATTTTTTTGAATCATCCTTAGCTGCCATCTTCTACCTCATCAACATCCCCAAGAGTCTGTTGTTTTTCTCCAAATGCAACATTTTTACCTTTAATTTCTGTTTTTTCAGCTTCTTTAACTTCAGATAATAAATCTTTCATATTCCTATTTAAGACTTTTTTAAGCTCTTCATGTAAAATTTCTTTTTTTTCACCAGTTAAAGTATGCAATGAATTAACAAGTTCAGGAATATATTTCTCAAATAAATTGATTTTCTCTTGTTGTTCTCTAGCCCTTACAGTTTTTCTTATGTATATTGACATTTGTCTTCCAGCTTCTTGTAATGCTAATTTCATATCTTTTATTATCTCAGGATAATGTGCTATAGCTTCTTTAGCTTCAGAAGTAAATGGAACCCAGACACTAACCATGTGCACAACAATTACAACAGGCCCAAAAGGCATACTGTCTTTACTCTGGCTTACCCCATAATTTTTCCATGCAGTATCAATTATACTCTCGCTGGTTGCACATGCTCCTTGTTGATACAATAAAGGAACCCTATTTGCAAAACGCATGACTTTCACAGATTCTTCTTTTGCTAAATCCCCACCATATGCTAACCCAACTTCTATTGTAAATGGCATTCCTCTATAGACGCTTGGAGATCTGGTAACAGCAGTATAAAATTCAGCATTTACTTCTTTTTTTAACCCTTTAATCAAAGCATCTTCTTTTAAAGGATTTAGACAATCTGTTGGCGGTGCAACAATCTTTGTTTTTTGGATTACATTAAATAAATTCTCAGCTTCTTCTCTTGCAATTGTACTTGGTCTGGCCCTTGGACTTAATTTAGCTTCATCACAAATTTGTGTTGCTAACTGTTGCGAAATTCTTGAAAAATCATTTTGTAAAAAAGAACTTAATGTACCGGATTCTGTTGAATGCAACATCCTTATTAAAACACCAAGTTCAACACCATAAGGGTGTGGTTTTATTTCTTTTGCTTCTACTGGCAATTCGTTTATAGCCCTTGCATAAGTTATGGTTTCTTTCTCAGGAGTTTTATAAACTATTTGTGCATGAGGGTTGATTAACGCAATTTCTTTTAAATATTCATCAACAGATTGTTTGCCTTTTTGATATGAAGCTTGCATATCAACTTCTATTCTTGTTCCATGTTCCTTATTCCATTCAACACTTTTTCCTTCTGCAACAATAGGCTCATTTTTTTGTGTATCAATTTGAACTTCAAAATGATTTGTATTATGTTTAGGACTTACCCTTGAAGTAACATACATCCCCTTTCCCGTCGTCAATTGACCATATAACAGTACTGCACTAATTCCAATTCCCTGCTGTCCGCGGGAACATCGAAGTCGATGAAATTTGCTTCCATATAATAATTTACCAAAAATTTTAGGAATTTGTTCTTTAACAATTCCTGGACCATTATCTTCAACTATAACTTTAAACCTATCTTCTTTTAATTGTTGCAATTCAACATAAATATCTGGTAAGATTCTTGCTTCTTCACATGCATCTAATGAGTTATGACATAAAATTGCCCCTGCACCAGCAACAAAATTTTCACATTCAGGTACTGATACATCGTAAACCCATTCATGATTATAGTTTATCTCTTCTATGTTCTTTATGGTCAAAACTCCCAAATCTCCTGTTAAAAAAGTTTCAACACCCTGATATGCAATTATCTTGCTCGTAGATAATGTATTATTTAACGTTTCTGTATGTATACTAATTTGATTAGCTCTTGATATTGAACATGAAACTTTAGAATCTTTACTACTAATTATAGTATCTTTTATAGGTAAAAAATTGATTGCGCAATCTTTATTACCTGAATAAATATATATATAATAGTTATTTCCAAATTCAGCTAAAACGTTATTAATAATTCTCTTTTGAGGTTCTTTATATCCAACACTATAACCCAAGCCTAAAGAAGATAAGAGATATTGTAATCCAATAAACAATTCATGACTGGCAGTAGCACAAGTTATTTTTTCTTTAGATAATCTATCTAACATTAAATCATTCTTTAACAAATAAAATAATTCTTTAGTAGGATATCCATCACCAACTAAGTACGCTAATAAAAATGAATGCTTTAAGCTATTATTAAAATCAAAGACAAAATTAGGAATTAGTTTAGTAGGCGCATTATCACCCACTTTTAATATATTTTTAAAGACAAAACAGATTATGGAAGAGTTAGCCACAACATTGTAAGCAGTATCATGGGCTTTTTTTATCTTGGGGGAAATTTTAAATACTTTCTCAAATATATCAGCTAAATAATAAACCAATTCTTTTTCATGACTCCCAAAAGAAAAATGAATCCTAGTTAAAGACTTTAACATAGAACCTTCTGAAACATATAAGCCTAATAACTCTACAAAATTATGATCAACTTTTATAACTGCGGGAATCTTATGTTTACATAAAGAAATACCCACTTTAGAATCGTTGAAATTTCCTAAATCTATTTTTAATTTTCTTAGAATATTAAGTGGAATATAATTAAATTTCTTAAAATCATTTGTTCTGTACCATTTTGTTTTAGGCAATAAATCCCTTATTTGTTTTATAATACTGGATGTGAAAAAAGAATTGATACCATAAATATTTATTTTTTTTGTTAGCGATGAATCTAACAAAATCAATTCTTCAATTAAGTTAATCTCTTTAATAAAAGAATTACTATTCCATTCCTTTCTAGGAACAACGATAGACATTCCTTCTTTTAATTCAGTTGTTGGTATAGAAGTAACTTTTCCTTTATCTAGAGTAAAAACGGAATGATAAGCAGTTAAGTCTACATACCTTCCTGAAATAAGTTTCACTCTATATATCTTACTATTAACTTTATGTCTAAAAACTGTAGAGACTTTTCTAAATGATAATTTAAGACTATTCTTATCAAACGCTAAAACTTCTAAATTTTCATCAATTAACATTTTTTCTAAATTTTCATTTTTAATAACAGCTGTTTTTTTAGCTTCTATGAAATTATCTACAATTTCACCTATTTTTACAATAGATATTTTACCATTTTGGCTTACAATTAAAGGCATATCATAAGTCAGACTATTATCAACTGCTTCTTTTACTGCCATCAATAAAGCTTTTCTCGGATTATCGAAACCAAGTAAGTGTCTATTCTTTGTAAAAAATTCAGATATTGATATTTCTCTTTGCTTCTCTGCTAATTCATGTGCCTTAGTTTCAAAGCCACCTTCTTTTTTACCCATCAATTGTTTTGAACTCTTGGCTTATTTATAAAACTTGCTACGATTATTTTCTTGAAAAACTATAATTTTGTCAAAACCCTTTTTCATTATACTTTTAAATTTTAATTGATATATTTTATAGTCCAATCTCGGTTTAATTTTATTATTTATATTATAATTTTGAGAAGGCAGAGATATAGATTGTGAAATGTTATTTGGATAAATTTTTCTGGTGTAAGAATAATAAAAAATAATTCCAATTAAAAATGCAATTCCTAAATGATAAGGTGTAAATGGCATTATATTTTATAAAAACTAAATATTATTAAACTTATGAATTTCAAAATTAAAGAATGGAAGAAGAATTATTAAAAAAAATAGAAGAATATAAATTAAAAATAAAATTAATGGGAATATTCGAAGATTTCTTAATTAATATAAATAAAAAGTTAGAATTAAAAGATTTGGCAGAATATATAACAAATTTCATAAAAGCATCATTCAATATAAAATTTTGTTCTTTGATAATAAATAATGAAAGATTCTCAAATTCCAAGATTAATGATAAAAAATTATTAGAATCAGAAAAAATAATAGTAAAAGAAGCATTAAAAACAAAAATAATAATCCTTGTAAAAAGCACATTAAATGATACATTATTACATGATTTAAAAAACGATATTGACCTATCATTATTATGTATTCCGATAATATATGAAAATAAAATAATAGCATTTGTTAATATTTACGATGATTTGGAAAAAATAGATAAAGAAAATTCGAGATTATTAAACTATTTTTTAAATAAAGCTTCTCCTGCAATATTTAATTCAATTGAACACGACATAACAAAAATAAAGAGTAATACAGATTCATTAACAAATTTATATAATAGAAGGTATTTTAATGAAATATTAGATGAAGAAGCAAAGAATTTTAACAAATTTCTATCTTTAATTATGTTAGATATAGACTATTTTAAAAATTACAATGACAAAAATGGACATCAAGCAGGAGATTATTTATTAAAAGAAATATCATTAATATTCAAAAACAGTTTAAGAAATAAAGATGTAGTCGCAAGATATGGTGGAGAAGAGTTTATAATTTTATTGCCTGAAGCAGATTCAAACAATGCATTGCAGATATCTGAAAGATTAAGAAAATCAGTTGAAAATTATAATTTTAGATTTAAAGAAAACCAGCCAGATAATAAAGTAACAATTTCTTTAGGTTTAACCACGATAATTACAAAATGCATTGACACAAATGATATAATCAAAGAAGCAGATAAGAATTTATATAAATCTAAAAAATCAGGAAGAAACAAAATTACTTCATCAATTATAATAGATAAAAATTTACATGTAAATTAATATATTTTTAATTTAGGCCATTTTTCTTGCCATTTCTTTTCCTTAATTCTTCTATTGTAATCACTTATGTTTGAAAATGGAGTTGGTTTAACTTCTAAATTCAATAAATCTTTAACACCATAAGGAGAAATTAATTTTAATTGATTATTATCCAATTTTACAGCAATACATGTAGCAGTTTCAGTCCATTTAGATAATGCTTCAAAAGAATCCTTATAAGGCATATTATTGTGAAAAACATGCATCCTTGCCTGATTAGTAACAGACCAGTTAATTGAAGAATCTATTTTTCTTAATTTACCCTGTAATATAACTTCTGATTGAGAAGATTCAAGATTAATCTCTTTTTTAGTAAAATCATTCTTATCAAAATAAATAACATCAACATCATTTAAAGGAGTTCTTTTTTTATATTCATGTAAATAATCCCAAACTTTATTTCTTACAAATCCAGCCCCAATCCACCAGTCAGGCAATTTCAACTTATCAACAATTTTTAGAATGTCCATCATCCATTTATCTTCTTGAATGATTTGTTTTATATCTTCTTCATTTCTTAGCATTTTAATACATTTTATATTTAAGTCTTTTCCTTTGTTTTTCAAGCCATGCATAAACAGTAGAATGTCTTGCACCACCCAATAAACTTTCAAAAGCTTTTCTAGTCAATGCAACATTTTCATAATGCCCAATAATACCAATTGTTTTGCCATAAATAATTGCATGAGTATCAGTTAATTGTTCAATATATTTTCTGGCCTTACCTTCAGCGCCTATAGCTCTAGATCTTGCCCTTATTAATCCCTTTTCACTTGTTCCAGCATATTCAGTTATATCTATTGTTTCAAATGCAACATTTTCATCTATTAAGTCAATTGCAATTTTAGGATTAAAACCTCTCCCAATAGCTCTGATTATGCTTTGTCCTGTATGTAAATTTAAACTGTCATCCCCTTCTAATATTACATCTCCAGTTTTAGAATTGACATTTATTTTTATACCTAAAGCCTTCTCTAGTTCTTTCTTAGTACTTCCTTTTACACCAAGTAATACAGCAATTCTATCTTTAGGTATTTTTACTTCATAACTAAATTCCATAATTTATTAGAAACAAAAATCATTATAAAGCTTGTTAATCAATAGTTTCTATTCTGAATAGAAAATAGTTTCTACTGTCAATAGAAAGATTGATAATAAAACATAATCATTAATTATCTTTAAGACCAATATCCAAATTAATATTATGTTTCTTAAAATATTTTTTCAAATTTTCAATATCCCTATTCAATAAATCATTAGCATTTGGATAATCTAATCTAACTCCATGACTAAAATCAATTATCACAGGTTTATTATTATAATTTAAAATATTAAATTCACTTAAGTCACCATGTATTAAACCAATTTTATGGAGTTTTTTAAAATCTTTAGTTAAATCATCAGAAAATTTCTTCATATCTTTTGGCAGATCATTTTTTAATAATTTTGCAGCTTTCCCATTATCACCTATAAATTCCATCAATAATACATTTTCTTTAACTGCAATTGGTTTTGGAACATTAATTCCTGCTTGATAAGCTAAAATCAAATTACGATATTCTCTCTGTGCCCATGCATAAATTATTTGTCTTCTTTTTTTCTGCAAACCTTCAAATCTTTTGTCTGCTCCAATATAATTATACATTCTTCTGAAATCTGCAGCATTAATCATATAAATTTTTACACAAATATAATTTCCATCTTTAGTAATTGCAGAAAATACATTGCTTTCTTTTCCAGTAGAAATTGGACTTCGCATTTCTATA
>JAGWAD010000028.1 GCA_018302105.1 Candidatus Woesearchaeota archaeon | reverse complement strand
TTTAGCGATTTTCCGTGTACAGGACACATACCCTGACTTATAAATCGTAATGCATCTATAGGAGATATACTATGGAAGCAGACCCAGAATATAGCGAGCGTTACAGGAGCCTTATACTCGGAAAAACCGTAAAAAAGGTTCTAAAGTTAAGAAAGGATTTTAAAACACTGTTCTTGCTCCGAACGGAGCATGAGCTATATTTTGGGAAGCTGTGGCTTTGGGTCTCAAAAATTATAAAAAAGGCAAGGTATTGACTTTTTCCTCTTCTTCCATTAACAAAACTTCTAATTCAAAAGAATCATCTTTTAATAATAATTTAACCTCATTAATAACATCCTTAAGCTCATCATCTGTTTTATGAAAAACCTGCAAAAAACAATTTGGTTTTGTTACGGATAAAACAATCCCATCAATCATTTTATGTTGATTAGCAAAGCTTTTTATCTTGTTTAATTTGGCAATTGAAAAATTCTTTATATGAATAAAAAACCCGGAATAATTATAGCCTAATTTTTTCATATCTAAATGAAGCTTTGTTCCTAATAGTATTCCAGACTTTTTTAAAGATTCTAGCTTGTAGAGAGCTAATTCTGGAGAAATTTTAACTTCTCGAGCAATATCAACAATCTTCGCATTAGCGTTTTTTCCAAGGATTTTCAAAATCGCAATAGACTCTTTATCTAAATTTATTGGGGAACTATCTGTTTTTAATGGAATTGGCTTGAAAAAAGTCATTGAATCAAGGATTTTTAATGGATAAAATTCAATTAAGTAAGGTTTTACTAAAAGGTAATCAGAAACCTCAATTAGTTTATTGTTTAATATTATTGATAAATAATCATTGATTTCATTTTCATTTCTGAATATAAGATTTGTAAAAATATCATATTTTCCAAAACACTTCCCCAACGAAATGCAATTCTTGCTTTCTCCTAAACTTGTTGTAAAATCTTTTAATTGTGAAAACCTATTTAATTTAAGCAACAGAAAAATATAGCAAGGATATCCTAACTTGCTGTAATCAACTCTTGTTAAAACATTTTTTATTATTTTCTCCTCACTTAATTTTTTTACATTATACTCAGCTTGTGTTCTGCTTATTTTTACAGCCTTTGCTATTTCACTTATTGGCTTTCTTTCATTTTGATACAAATAAGATATCAATCTCCATTGTATTTTTGTTAATTGCATTTTATTAATAAAATAAATAAAATAGTATATAAATTTATCTTTTTAATAAAAATAGATGTAATGTTTAATATATTCTTAAAACAATTATAATATTGGATTTAGAACAAGGAACTATATTTATTGAAAAATAAATCATGGAGGAAAAATGCCCGCAGGAACATCATCAATTGGACCATTGGATGGATTATTAGAAAAGTCAACCAGAGAAAGTATACAACCAACGGATTCTAAAATAGCAGAAAACATATCCACACAATTGGAACTATTAAGGCTTGTTTCTGAAAGTGATGTTAGTGAAGAAGAAATTGCAGGTTTAGCCCGACAACATATTGCGAATTTCTTTACCCAAAATCAGAGAGGGTTTAGCAAAGTAAGCATCTCTGCCAATGATAGTTGTAATCTTAGATGTAGGCATTGTTATTACGAAGGAACACATGTTCCACATTTTGAAAAAAATCCTCCACTTAATTTAGAACAATGGAAAAAAGTAATAAATGATTTATCTGATAAGGGATATAAAAGGTTTTGTATTTCTGGAAAAGAACCGCTAGTTACACCAATTGCTACACAATCATTGGTTGAATATATTTCTAAACATCCTGAAGCACAATTGGATTTATTAACAAATGGGACTCTAATTGCACAAAATTTAGATTGGTTACAAAATGGAGCTACACTTTATGGAATTAGTATTGATGGAGATGAAACTAGTCATGATGTTATAAGGGGGGAAGGAAATTATCAAAAAACAAAAAAAGGTATTGAAAAACTTGTAAAATTAGTAAGCTCTAATCGAATAGTTGTCAATTCAACATTAATGTCTCATAATTTCGAATCATTAGTAAGGGGAATTAAAGATATACATTCAATTGGTGCCAGATTTTTTAAAATAGGTGGATTTTTCCCAACAGTTTATAATAGTGGGTCAATTTTAGAGCCTTCTTATGAAGATTTTGATAAACTTTGTAGAGGATTAAAAGAATTAGAAATTAAAGATGGCGGAGCAATAACTGCTTACTTAATTCCAGAAGAAAATGCCCCAATTATAGTAGGAATGTATAAGGCTGGACTCTTTGATAGAGATAAATTAATAGAAGCAGAAAAAAGATGGAAAAATTTATTAGGAGATTTGTATATTATGCTTCCTGTCTTAAACTTACCACTTGATGATTCTGGAAGAATTTCAGTTACAGTAAAAACATTACCAACAAACTTCTATGGCAATTTTAGATTACACCCAAATGGCGAAGTTGGTGATTTGTGCATAGACCTTAGCAACCCCGATTATATGGCTAATAACCTAGGAAATATTTTTACAGAAGGATTAGATACTATCCTTGGCAAGATGCAACAAGCATTTGAAGCACATTCAAGGGTCTTTTACAGAAATTTTAGAGAGGAATTTAAAGGACAGCATTCGAATAATGTAAAGAAAACATATTGATTCTTTAATATAATACTTAAAGTCTGAAATTATTTGCTCCAATATTACAAAACAGAAAGGCACTTGTGTACAACACACATACCCTCCTTTTTAAAGGATATGCTCTAAGGTTCTGTCGCAACCTTTATAAATCCTGCCCAAATCCAATAGATTTATGGGTAGAATAAGAACAATGCTTATCAAAAGAACTGGCCAAAACATGGTTAAAGAAAATCCAGGTTTGTTTTCTTCAGAGTTTGGGCATAATAAAAAAGCCTTAGTTGAAAAATTAAACATTCCTTCTAAAAAATTAAGAAATGTTATAGCAGGTTATATAACTCAGTTAACTAAAAGAAGTCAAAAAAAGTAATTAAAATAAAAAATTAATGGCAAACCCATATTTCGATAAAATAGCTTGGCTATATCCAATAATTGGCTTTTTAAGAATAAAAAATAAGTTCTATAAAAATATAAAGAAATTTACAAATCCAGATTCTATAGTTTTAGATGTTGGTGGCGGAACTGGAATAATAGCAGAACTATTAGTCAATGACATTAAAGAAATAACAATTTTAGATCCATCAAAAAATATGCTTAAAAAAATAAAATCAAAGAAAATAAAAAAATTATTAGGTTCAGCAGAAAATATAAAATTCAAAGACAAAACTTTTGACTTGGTTTATTGTGTAGATTCATTCCATCATTTTACAAATAGTTATGAAAAATCAGAACACAAAAGAATAATACAAAAATGTTTAAGAGAATTAATAAGAATATTAAAACCAAAAGGAAAATTATTAATTATAGAATTTGATAATAAAAGTAAAATAGGAAAAATAATAGAATATTTCGAAAATAGAATAATGAAATGGCATAGCAATTTTTACAATCCAGAAGGATTAGAAAGTTTATTTAAAAATTATAAAACCAAAATTCATAAAATAAACACTTATTGCTATATGCTTGAAGTGAATTTAAATCATTAAAAAGTTTTATATATTATAATCATTAATTTAAAACAAAAGAGAATAAAAATGGCAGATTTTTTAATACAATTAGCAACATTAATACTTGTAGCCACAATATTTGCTTTAATTGCCCAGTTTTTTAAACAGTCAACAATTCTAGCGTATGTAATAGCAGGAATAATTTTAGGTCCAATGTTATTAAATTTAGTAAGCCCTTCTGAATCCTTGCATATTTTTGCACAAATAGGTATTTCTTTATTATTATTCATAGTTGGTATAAGTTTAAATCCTAAACATATCAAAGAAATAGGAAAAATTTCATTAATTACAGGAACAGGACAGATTGTATTTACATTCATAATAGGTTTTTTTATTTCAAAAGCTTTAGGATTTACAAGTTTAGAATCAGCATATATAAGTATTGCATTAACAATTAGCAGTACAATAATAATAATTAAATTATTAACAGATAAAAATGAATTAGATACACTCCATGGAAGAATTGCTGTCGGATTACTATTAATTCAGGATTTTTTAATTGTAATTACATTAGTATTAATTGGTGGATTCAAACCAGGAAATGCATTATTACCTACGGTAATCTTAACAATATTAAAAGCATTGTTTTTATTATTAGGCATATGGCTGGCCCATAAAATTTTAGTAAAACATATATTAAATTATATGGCAAGACATCAGGAATTATTGTTCCTTGGCGCTTTAAGCTGGTGTTTTGCAGTTGCAGTTGCATCTATTAAATTAGGCTTTAGTTTTGAAGTTGGTGCATTTTTAGCAGGTTTATCATTATCAAAATCAGATTTCGGTTCAGAGATAACATCAAAAATAAGGCCATTAAGAGACTTTTTTATAGCAATATTTTTTATAAATCTTGGAATAAGTATGATATTCAGTTCTATTAAAGAATTAATTTTCCCAATTATAATATTTTCGTTGTTTATTCTAATTGGAAATCCTTTAGTTGTATACATTATAATGACATTAGCAGGCTATAGGAGCAGAACAAGTTTTCTTACTGGTCTGACAGTTGCACAGATAAGTGAATTTTCTTTAATTCTAATGGCTTTAGGATTAAAAGCTAACCATGTTAGCAATGAAGCTTCAGTATTAGTAACAACTGTTGGAATAATAACTATAACTGCATCAACTTATTTAATATTATATGGAGACAAAATTTATAACAGATTAAGCAAAGTTTTAGTAATATTTGAAAGAAATAATTTAAAAGAAAGTGCAGAATTAAAAAATGTAAAAAATCATCCAGAGATTTTATTGTTTGGTTGTCATAGAATGGGTTATAGGCTTATTGATAGGATTAGAGATAGAAAAATATTGGTTGTAGACTTTAATCCAGATGTAGTTACAGACTTAATAAGAAAGAATATTAATGTCATTTATGCAGATATAAAAGATAATGAAACTTTGGAAAATTTGTCAAATATAAAATCTAAATATGTTATATCGACAATACCTAATTTTGAAGAAAATAAAACAATTTTAAAAAAATTTAAAAACAAAAATCCAGATTGTGTAGTTTTCTTAACAGCTAAAAATATTTATGACTATCTTGAATTGTATAAATTAAAAGCAGACTTTGTTATTTTTCCAGAATATTTGGCAGGACAGAAAATTAATGATTACCTGGCACATTTAGATCCAAAAAATATAAGAAAATGGGGTCAATTTTATAAAGATCAGATTGTAGAAGATTTAAAAAAGAATAAATCTTTAATGTAAAAAACTAATAATATTAAAAATTTAAATTCAACTCTTAGATATTTCATTTTATTATATTTAATACCCCGTAGCTCTACTATGATATGAAATTCTTCTAAAATAATGTAAATTCTTCCAAATTTGTAAAATAATTTTCTAAAATAACTATTTCTGTGAAAACTTTTCTAATTCTAGGAAATAATTTCTAAAATTTCCAGAAAAAGTTTATTAAAATTAAAATATAATCATATTCATGGATGAAAATAAAACATTAGTTATATTCCAAGATAAAAAGATAAGAAGAATTGGGTATAATAATGAAAGGTATTTCTCAGTTGTTGATGTTGTGGCCGTGCTTATAGATAGTTTGGATGGAAGAAAATATTGGAATAAATTAAGCCAGAGATTAAAAGAAGAAGGAAATGAAGTGGTGACAATTTGTCACCGGTTGAAATTAATAGCAGAATATTTCAATAAAGAAACAATAGATTATGGACAGTTAATAAAAATCAAAGAAGATGGAAAAGTAGTAGATAAAATAAAAAAAATAATTTCTGGATAGATGTAAAAATAAACAAAGAAAGGTTAAAAGCAGAGACAAAAACTTTAGATGTGAGAGAACATAAAGACGAGGTGTGGTCTCATATAAGATTTACCCAAGATACTAATGTGGGAGAGTTGCTTACTGTAATAAAGCAGGCATTGCGAGAAAGCGATGAAGAAAAAGAAGAATAAAATTATTAGACATGTAAACGGCGGACAGGAAATACAATACCTCCTGGAGAACAAACCGCAAGATTGCCCTTTCTGAGTAGTATTCAAAAAGTTTCCATTTTGGGAGGTATCATAATCTTAAATTAAAAATGCCTCTGGGCGGATTTGAACCGTCGATTCTAGGCTTATGAAACCTATGTCCTGCCAGGCTAGACGACAGAGGCATCAAAAATAAGAATTAACTAATGTTTTAAAAGGTTTTTTATTCTAAAAATTCACTTATTTTCAAAATTTTTTGCTGCTTTAGAGCCTTCTTCTGTTATTGAAACTTTGTAAGATTTCTTATTATTTGATGGATGTTTTTCAGTTTTTATTAAAAATTTAAAAATAAATACTAATTATTAATTAATTTCCTTATTTCTTCAGCAGTTTCTTCAATTTCTTTATTCTGATATTTATAATGGTTCCATTTTTCAGATATTGTGATTCCATCATTAAAATTTCTAGGAATTAAATGAAAATGCACATGAGGAACATACTGTCCTGCAACTTTCTTATTATTTTGTATGATATTTAATCCTTCGCTAAATTTTAATAACCCCTTAGAAATTTTTTTCATAGTCAATATTAAAGCCTTGCTGTCTTCATCATTCATATCAGAAAATAATTCGTGATGGTTTTTAGGCAAAACTAAAATATGCCCTTTTGCAGCAGGAGAGACATCCAGAAAAGCAATTGTTTTAACATTCTCATAAATTATTGAAGCAGGAATTTCCTTTTTAATTATCTTACAAAAAACACAATTTTCCATAATTGAATCAAAGCTTTCAAATTAATAAATTTTTGCATATCTCAATTAAAGATAATTTCATAAAAAAGAAAATATTTGTAAAAATTACTGCATAACCTATTTAAACTTTAAAATTTAATAATGGTATATGGATTTTGACAAAATAATTTATTATGCACTTCTTGGAATAATATTATTAATAATAATCTCTTTAATAATTTGGTTGACTATAAGAAGAACTGGTGCTTAAAAATGAACATAAAAATTATAAGAATAATACAACTAGCATTAATAATTTTTGGAGCCTATATATTATTTCAGATACTAAAGAAGATATTGGGGGGTTCATGGTCTACAGAAGATATTGTAGTAGCGTTAGTTCTGTTTAATACAGGAATAATATTCAGCATAATTATTATGTTAGTGCAGTTAAGATCAGATCAAAGATATCTAAGAAGGGATCTAGAAATACTAATCAGAGATTTTAGAAAGTTTGTTGCAGAATCAAGAATAAAAAATCATCTGAAATAAAATTCAATCTCATCCAATTCAGATATTTTTTCTCCTTTATATCTAATATTCTTGTTCTCCCTGTCAATTAATATAGATTTAATACCATAAGCTTCTGCGCCAATTATATCTGTATTTAATTGGTCTCCAACAGCAAGCACTTCATTAGGTTCTAATCTTAATCTTATTAATAATTTATTATAAATTATTGGTGTGGGTTTTAAAATTCCTTCATTACAAGAAAAAAATACACTGTCAAAATATTTTGCAATATCTAATTTTTTTATAATCTCATTAGAAATAGGTGTTGTATTGCTTAATAAAATTAATTTTATATTCATTGATTTCAATTTTTTAAATATGAATTCTGTATCATCAAATAAATAAGAATCTTCAATCTGTTCTTCCCATATTTTAATTAACTCATCTTTAATTGGGTTTGGCAGATTAATCTTTAGTAATAGTTTAGTAAAAAATTCATCTGAAGACCATCTTGTTACATACCATTCCTTTCTTAATTCTTTAAAAATATTTATATTTGCTTCTCCAATTATATTTTCTATTCTTTGTATATAACTTCCAATATGATTTTTATTATAAACTAAAGTTCCCCATAAATCAAATATAACTGCTTTTATCATTTTTATCTCATTTTTAGATAAGCCAAAAAATATTCAGGTTAATTTAAATCTAATGGTGGACCGGTCGGGATTTGAATTCTCGAATACTTTCATATTTCCCGAGGCCTCCCGATTGCCAACCGAGCGTTCTATTTCCCAAATTACGAATTTTCCAGGCTGAACTACCGGCCCATAAATAAAGAAATATGCATCAATTTAAAAATTATTTGAAATAGCCAAATTTAAGAGTTTGTTAAATAAAATTGCCAAACTTGGATAAGTCTTCACCATTCAATAAATCTTTTAGTATAACATTTAAATCATTAATTTTTACCCTGATCTGTTTCATACTTTCAACTTCTCTTATTGTCAGGTCTTTATTTTTCAAAGAATCATAATCTAAAGTTAAACAAAATCTAGTTCCAACTTCATCTTGTCTTCTATATCTTCTTCCAACACTTCCGCTTGAATCATAAAAAACAGAAAAACCACTTTTAAATAAATCTGAAAATATTTCTTCAGATAATTCAGGTAGACCATCTTTATTTACTAAAGGAAATACAGCAGCATCCAAAGGTGCTAAATAAGGGGGGAATGCAAATAATGTTCTTTCTTTTTCTTCTTTAAAAAATATATCTAATAAAGCCCAGATATTCCTGTCAACACCAAAACTTAATTCTAGGACATGAGGCAAAACTTTTTTTGATTTTCCTTCCTCATCAATTGTAATTTCTAATTTTACACCCGAACCTTTCTGATGTCCTCCAAGGTCATGATCAGTACGATAATGACATCCTGCTGCTTCTTTCCAGCCACCAAGAGTTTCTAAATTCAATTCAATATCAAAATGTATTTTATTATAAAATGCCCTCTCATTTTCATCCAATTCTCTAAATCTAAATCTATTTTCTGGAATTTTTAGAATATTTAAATAAAATTCTTGAAACTTAACCATGTGATAAACATAAAATTTCGGAATTTTTAATTTCTCATTCATTTCTTTACAGCTAATTTTTTTCAATTTTTTATCAGAAGCAAGATAGACAATTAAATTATAATTTTTTACCTCATCAAATTTTTCATGTTCATTTATTTTTTCAGAATCAAAAAATATCTGTAATTCTGCCTGGGTAAATTCCCTTAATCTGAAAAAGCCTTGTCTTGGACTTATCTCATTTCTAAAAGCCTTGCCAACAACAGCTAAACCTAAAGGCAATTTTCTCCTTGTAGCTTCAAATTCTCTTCTAAAAGCCAAATAAGGAGCCTGTGCAGATTCTGGCCTTAAAAATGCTTCATCTTCTCCAGTTACACCCACTTTTAAACCAAACATGATATTAAAAAAACGGGCATCTGATAAATTACCCTTACAATTTAAACATTTAATTTTATTTTCTTTGATTAATTTTGTTAACTCAGCTTCTTTTAAAGATCCAGTTTCTATCTTAAGAATATCTTCAACTATTTGGTCTGCTTTGAATCTGGAATGGCATTTTTCACATTCAGTCATAGCATCATTAAAATTCTTTAAATGTCCTGAACTTTCAAATACTTTTTTTGGCATAATGTTACAATCATCTATTTCGTAAAAATTTGTATTTAATGACAAGAAATAATTTCTCCAAAGATTCTCCCATTTATGTTTTATTTTTGTTCCTAAACTTCCATAAGTCCAGAAACCTGCTTTGCTCCCGTATATTTCAGCTGAAGGATAAAAAAAGCCTCTTTTTGTAGCTATATCCATTATCTTCTCAGATTTGGATTTTTCACTTATTTCCATGTTTTAAACTAAAAATAACTGATATTTAAATTTAGCAGGTTGCATTTAAACTGATAAAAGTTAATTAATATATTATATATAGCAATTATTCTTAATTTAAATTAAAGATGATTAATTAAAATGAATACAAAAATTATACTCTTATTTATCTTGTCTTTGATTTTTTTAATCAGCTGTCAAGCAAACAACTACATTCTGGATAATTCCACTTCAAATGTAACAAAAGTTGAAATTAAAAAATGTGGAATCCAGGAATGCCATGGTCCTGATTTTAGTTGTGGTACTGAAGTTAGGGAAGTATGTACTTTAGAATATAGGTTAGGTGATAGATGTTCTGAATTTGTTAAATGTTTAATAAAGGATAATTCATGTCAGATGGAAAAAAATCCAAAATACGAAGCTTGTAAAAATTGTGTCTATGAATGTATGAGAAATGATAAAAGTCAGGATCCAATAGCCTGTGAAGATTCTTGTTTGACAAATTTATCTATCAGCAGCAAAGAATACGAGTAAAAAACTGCTTTTCTTTCTATAATAATTCATGGGAACATTTAAAAGATTTTCTCTAATAAATATATTATGAAATTTGATTTTGAATTAGAAAATGCAATAGAACAAATTAAATCTAGAAATCCAAAGAAAATTTTAATTCAACTACCAGAAGGAATGAAAACGTATACAGCAGAAATAGTTAGTCAATTAGCTATAAACACAAAAACCGATATTTTGGTTTCAGGAAATAGTAATTGGGGTGGATGTGACTTAGCTTTAGACGAAGCAAAAAATCTGAAAGTTGATTTACTTGTTCATTTCGGTCATGCACAATTTATCAAAAATGTAGATTTTCCAGTTTTATATATTGAAGTAAAAGACAATACAGACTTAAATAGTCTATTAATGCAGTCACTTGACAAATTGTCGTCTTTCCATAATATCGGATTAGTAAGTTCAATTCAACATCTGCATAAATTAAATGAAGTAAAAGAATTTTATGAAAAAAATAATAAAAAAATAACTATTCCAGAAAAAAAGGGATTTGCAGCATATAACGGTCATGTTGTAGGCTGTGAATACAATAGTCTTAAATCTATGGTTGATAAAGTGGATGCTTTTATAGTTATAGGAAATCAATTTCATTCTTTGGGAGCAGCATTGTCTGTAAACAAACCTATAATCCTGTTAGATACATATAATATGGAAATTGTGAATATGGAAGAATTAAAAAATAAAATAATAAAACAAAGAGCAGCAGCAATTGATAAAATAAAAGATTCAAAAAATTTAGGTATTATAGTTGGAACAAAACCAGGACAAAAATTTGGTTCTTTTGAAAATATAAAAAAGAAATTAGAAAATTTAGGAAAAAATGTTTTCATTTTAACAATAGATGAAATGACTCAGGATAAACTGACAAATTTCTACAATATAGATGGATTTATTGAATTAGCATGCCCAAGAATAGCAATAGAAGATTATAATAAATATAATAAACCAATAATTACATTCAAAGAATCTTTAGTTGTATTAAATGAATTAAAATGGGAAGATTTAGTTAATAATGGTTTTTTATAGCAAAAAGTTTATATATTACAAATGTTTACATAGGTAGTATGATAATATCAAATAGTTCAACATTAATACTTATAAGTAAAGTTGGCCTGACAAGTAAACTATTAGATCATATTAATATGCTGGCAATACCGGAAGAGGTTTATGAAGAGATAATAGAAAAAGAAGAGTTTGAAAATTTATTAATAAAAAAAGAAATAGAATTGAAAAGAATTGTTGTAAAAAAAGTAGATACTAAGAGATATAAAAATAAGATAAATCAATTTAGATTAGATAAGGGGGAAGCATCAGCTTATGCCTTATTTTGCGAATCTAAAGGGACAGTCATATTAACAGATGATAAAGAATTAATAAAATTGTGTAGGATTGAAAATATCCCATTTATCTGTGCCATGGCAATAGTAATTAAATTATATAAAGAAAAAGTGATAAAGAAGGAAGAAGCATTAGAAAAATTAAATAGTCTAAATGGTTATGGCAGGTATTCAAAAGACATTTATAAATTTTTTATGGACAAGGTGGTGTAAAATGGATGTAATATCAATAAGATTAAAAGAAATTGAAGGGTTGGGTTACTTTAGTAAAATATTGCATGAAAATAGGTCAGAATTTATTAGAGGGCTGCTGGAAGAAGGAAGAAAAATGAAAGCTGTAAAATTATACAAAGAAAAAAAACTAAGTTTAGGGCTTGCTGCTAAATTAGCAGGTGTTACATTGAGTGAGTTTTTAGATATTTTAGAAGGACAAAAAATAAAATTAAACATAACTCTTGATGACGCAAAAGAAGCTATGAAAAACGCAGAAGAATTATTATAATTGTTATTAATGAATTAAAATAGAAAGATCTAATTGAGAAGGGATTATTATGAATCTTTCTAAAAATTTCACTTATAAAGAATATAGTTCAATGAAATAAAAAAACATCTTCACGTATCAAAGTTACTTCATAATTAAATCAAAAACTGTATGTAATTCATTCATAAAATATACAAATTCAATATAATTGTGAACGACAATTTCAATGTCCTAAGGAGATAATTGTAAAATAAGTAACTTATTTATGTTGTGATAAATATCCAATGAATTTCCTCTTATCATTTTCCGATAAAGAATAAGGGCCTGTCTTAGTAGAATATAAATAGTAGCAATAAAATTTATTTTTTCTTCTTCAATGAGGTAATTACAGCTTTATCAGAAATTATTGCTGAATTTCCAGAAGGATCTTCTATTATAACTTTTAATTCTTCATCACCACATTCAACTTTCCATAATTTTTTAAGTAAATTTTTAGCTTTTTTTCTTACATCTTCGTCATCTGCAGCATCTCTTTCTGCTTCTAATATTTTTTTAAATCTTTGTAAAATTCCCTCTATATTAGAAACAAAACCCTCAGATCCAACTCCAGGATCAACAGACATTTTTAATTGAGGTATTTTAATAGACCCTTCAGAAGATTTAACAATCCTGACACTCAAATCTTTAGTGCTTTTAACAGTAAATTCATATCTTGATGGTTCTTTTTGTTCTGCAGCTTCAACATCACTCACTTTATATCCACAGCCAGCGCAATTCATCGACATAATAAATGTTTTACCAAAATAAGGAATATCCTGTTCATCCTCTATTAATGTCATTTTCTTTTCACCACAGAAAGGACAAAGTTCATTATCTATTTTTTCCATAATATTTGTGTATATGAAATCTTTATAAATATTTCTTTCAATTATAATTACACATAAAAAGAAAAATTAGTTGTGTTTATCATTAAATAATTACCAAAAATTATATTAAAAACAAGATCTTCATAGTTATTTTCCAATAAAAAATCCCCATAAGCATAAAAAACTTATTTCCTTTATAATTTACTACAATATAATTGCTGCCGTCACAAAGAAAGTTTGCCTCAATTTTCAAATCTTCGTTTTTATATTCGTAAACTTCAGTTCCCCAAATTTTCCTGTAAATTTAAAGTGATGTTTGGTACTATAAACAAACATCTTTCAACTAGGATTTCTAATTACAAATCATTTAATGTATTCACAAAATAAAGAAAATTTATTATTGTCCAGGATTTACAGGAGGCAAATCAGCAGGACTTCCTCTGTGAACTTGTGCAAAATTTGGAGTAACAACAAGCCAGTCTTCACTAAAACCAGCAATATCCCCTTCAATAGCTTCACAAGTTTTTTTCAATTTATTTACAGCCCTTTTTAATTCAACTAAATCTTTATCTTTTAAAGGCTTTATATTAACTAAAGCAATAGTATATCCTTCTCTTAATGCATCCAAAGCAGGTTTTATATCAGCAAAATCTTCTATGATGAAAGGTCTTACAATCACTTTAGCTTGACCTGTTCTATTGACGGGCTTTGCATTTATTTCAACATAATCATCACTAAATTCGTCTGAAGGTAATTGTTGTTTACCAGAAAAAAATTTGTCTAATATTCCTGCCATTTTATATTAAAAAGAATAACCGCATATATAAATATTTCTATCTTGTTATTTAATAGTGGAAAATTCGCTATTTGAGTATATTATTCTGAAAATAAATATTAAATCAGTTAGTTTCCTCTTTCTAATTGGGAAACAACACTCCAGATCTGCATTCTTGTATGTTGCGGAACATTAGGATCTTCTGCCACACTCCCAAGTTCTTCTAAGGATCTGTCAAACTTTAAATCTTTATTCTCCTCTTGTTCATTGCTTAGTATTACCATAGCGTTTTTTATTTTCATTCTCACATTTTTAGGAACAGAAATATCGCTTTCAATTACAGCAAGACCTTCTAAAATTTCAGTAATTTCCTCATTCATTTAGACTCACCATCCTTTTCTTTTATATTCTTCAAAACTTCAGATTGTAATTTCGATGCTTTTTCTTTTAATTGGTCTTCTTGTTTTTCTATGCTCTTGATTCTTAGTTCAGTTATCTCTTTTTTAGTATTCAGTTCCTTTTTCAGGTCTTCAGCATTAGAAGAAACCATTATTGGTCCAATAATTTTGTAAACTTTTCCTTTAGATTTTTCAATTTCCTCTAAAGCATTTTCAACCTCTATTAACTGTGATTGGAATGTTTGTTTTTGCATAAGAACATTCTGTATATTTTGTTCTATCATCTGTAGTTGAGCTATTTTATTTTCCATTGTATTTAATCCCCTAAACCGCTTCAATTACCGCACTTGTTGTTCTAGGTTTGTATAGAATTTTCGAACCACAATAAGGACATCTTACTCTTTTCTTGACAATCTCATGTTTAATCTCTTTTTGACATTCTAAACAATTGTAAACTACCATTTTATTCTCCTATGAGATATGCCTTTGCTGTAAAAGTATGGTCACATCTCATGCATTGCCATACTCCTTTAAACTGTCTTTTTACTGCTAATTTATGACAAGAAGGACATTCATGTTTTGCTTTTTGTCTTTTTTCTATATCTGAAACTTTCTGTTTTAAAGTAACACCATATCTTACTCCAAACCTTCCTGCACTTCCTATTTTCTTTGTTCCAGCGCCCATTTTATAAAACTCTCTGGAAATGGAACTTTAAATTAATTTATAAAGTTATTGTTGAGAAAAACTATTAATTTTTTCTTAAACTTGGGCTTATATAAGGTTCTTGATTTAAATATCTATTATAGAAGTAAGCCCTGATAGACCCCAAATCATTAATAAGTGAATCCAAATTTTCGTTTTTTAGTCTCCTCTTGGTATACATCCTAAAATAAGACTTAATATTAGTAATTTTTTTGAATATTTCTTCTTTTGTCCATGAATCATCAACTAAATCAAGAATATCAAAAAAATCTTTATAAGTTTTGTTTTCTATTCTTCTATTTTTATCTAAATCTCTAAGCAAATTATAAGCTTGATCAGCAATTCTTCCGCATATCGCATCTTTCCTTAAACTTTCTAAATTCGTTGTATTACCTATTTCTATCATAGATAATAAAAAATATAAAAAAATTATTAAAGGTATGGGTTAAAATTAGTCACCAATAAGAAATTTTAATGCAATTTTCACTTCAATTCTTTTAAATATATAAAGATTTATTTTTTAGAATAGTTGAATGGGGCTACCCGGATTTGAACCGGGACTACTACCTTTCTAAGCAATCTGCTCCCAAGGGTAGGTTCATAGCCAAGTTAGAACATAGTGAAGGTTCGAAGGCTCTCAAACCAACAAATCCCCTTTATAACTAGCTTGGTCCCCATTAAATTGAAAACTTAATTGTAGATTTTTACGATGTTATTTTCATGGTCTGGCTCTTCGATATATTTTTGTTAAAAAAATATTTTCTACATCATCAGCCGTTGTTTGAAGAGAATCCTAATACCCTTCTTCAGTATAATTAAATTTAAAAATCAAGAACTAATTTCAATTTTATGGGAATTCACATTATAGCAAGGGGAAATTTTGCATTTGAAGATAAAGTATATTTAATGAATAGAATGAATTATCTATGGGTTCCGACATTTGCAGGTCACATTGCACGTGATAACGAAATCAATAATAAGAAAGCTTATCAAGTCATAGAAGAAAAAATAAATTCTTCTGGATATAAAGGAAGTTATAAATTTATTATCGATAAAGACTGCTTGATAATGAATCATTCTAATTTTCATAAAGGAAGAGACTGTCACATAACTCTTGATTTGTTCGGCATACTTGAAAATGAGCCGCAAATTATAGAAGGTGCTTTTGAATTATTTGATTTAAATAGATTATATTCTGAAAATAATTCGGGAAGATTAGAATCTTCTGTATTAACAAATTCAATAAATGCATTAAAATATGCTGAAAAATATTTTAAAAAATAAAATTATTTCTTTTCAGTTTTTTTTGCAGCCGGTGCTGGTTTTGCATCTTTAGCTGGAGCAGCTGTTTTAGCCCCAGGTGTTGCTGCTGGAGTAGTTCCTGTTGCAGGTGCTGCTGTTGCTTGTGCTGCAGCCGCTGCTTCTGCTGCTGCTTTGGCAGCTGCTTTTTCCTTCTTCCTGCTTTCAGATTTGCTTAGTAATTCTTTAGTTAAATCAGCCATTTGCTTTTTCTTTTCAGCACTTGGTTCTGTTTTTTCATTTTTTATTAAATCATCATAATTTCCATTATCAATTTCTTTTAAAATTTCAATTGCATCTTTTCCATCAATTAATATTCCTGAAGACTGGCAGCTTCCAGCTATAGTTTTTACAGCAGATTTCAAATTATTTACAATTAAAGAAGATTGTTTCATTCTTGCAACTTTTATAATTTGTTCAAAAGTAATTGCACCAATTTTATTTACATGAGGTTCTCCAGAACAGGATTCAATTCCAATTTCTTTTTTAATTAATTGAGAAGCAGGAGGCGTTCCAATTGTGATTGTGAAAGTTTTATCTTCTGTATCTACAATTATCTTTACAGGAACTTTCATACCTGCAAAATCTTTGGTTTTCTGATTAATTTCAGCAACTACTTGACCAATATTTACCTTTAATGGACCAAGACTTGAACCAATTGGCGGTCCTGCGCTAGCCTTTCCACCATCAACCAAAGCATCAACAGTTTGTTTCTTACCCATAGTTTTGAGAAAATGGCTACAATTTATAAAACTATCGAGAAATTCAATTTACTTATTTTTTCTTTAACTTGCTTTCTAAACTGCGAGATTTTATATAAGGTTCAGCTAAAGATAGCATTACAAGGCTGCCAACATTTTCAACACCCTTTACTATTATTGTTCGATATTTTTGGCTTTCTAATGCCTTCTTAACAGTTGTAACTTCTTCCTTTGATAAACCAAGTACATTATTTCCATAATCATACATAGATGAAGGCATGCCACCAACACAACGTTCATTTGCATGATATTTAGCAATTTTATAATCTTTAGAATTTCTTTCTCTAAAAATTACATAATATGAATCTTCAATGTTTATTCTTTTAGATGGTCTTAAAACAGTCATAAAAATTTAATAAAAAATAGCTTAATAAACATTTATATAAATGAAATGCATTTTACATTAAGGAAAATGCAAAAACGTAGTTTGTGCAATATATTATTCCTAAAAAATAAAAGCTTACCTAAGACAAAAAGATATAAATCCTATATAAATTATTTTCCAGATTTTAATACACTTATTCCATTGTCTGATAATTTCTTAATGCCTGTTGTAGGATTTATTTGATATTCACCAGCATACCATAATTCAGGCACTTTATACTTTAGTTTCAATTTTTGATATTCATAATAAGGCAAAGTAGAATTAAAATAAGTTACAAGACTCTCAGTTAATTGTGGTATTTTATGATAATCCTTTTTTACTTTATCATCCCAATAATTGTAATTATACTTTTCAATAAAGTATTTAGGAGATAAATAATAATGATCTCTCACAAATAAGAACTTTGTATTAACAACCAATTTGAATGAATAAATATCTGCTCCAGTATAATTCTTTCTTGTAGATTTATGTTCTAAATGATTTAAGAGATCTGACATCAAACCAGAATCAATCCAATCTTTAGGCACAGCTTTTTCAAAACATACAGTGTAAAGCGGGTAGTTCATTAATGATTCTATTCTTTGAAAATCTAATCCATTACTCTTGAGAAATTCTCTCTCTTTTCCTTTATTTAACTCTGCCCTCCAAAAAGATTGTGACATAGGCATATTTTTATCTTAGTTTAATACCCCATAGCTTGCTGTGGGGATAAACCTATTTTGTGTATTAAGTACAGAAAAGATTTGTTTTTAGAAGACAAGTATGTTGAA
>JAGWAD010000027.1 GCA_018302105.1 Candidatus Woesearchaeota archaeon | reverse complement strand
GATTTATTTTATCCATAATATTAAAAGATAATCAGTAGGAAGTTTGCTTATTTTCTAAGGATTTCTTTACACTTCATGTCACGATAACTTGACAATATCCAAACAACCAAAACTTTATATATTCTATATTTTTATTTTACAAAGAAGATTTAATAAAGTATAGGAGGAAAATAAGATGAGTGAATTATTGGTTGTAAGAAGTAAAATAAAAGACGTTGCTAAGGGAATGAATGTATCTGGTGATTTCGCAGATGCTTTAAGTGTAGAAGTTGAAAATTTAATTAAGAAAGCTTGCGAAAGAGCTAAAGAAAATAAAAGGTCAACAATTCAGCCTAGAGATTTATAAATTCTCTATTTTTTTCTTTTAATTATTTTTTAATAATTTCTAAACTGTCTTTTAAGCAAATTTTATATATGATTAAAAGTAAAAAGAAGTATGAAAGCAAAGGGAAGTAGAAATGAAAGAGAATTAGTACATATGTTTAATGATACTAACTTATGGTCTGCGGTTAGGATCGCAGGCTCAGGTTTAACTTCAGATCCAAATCCAGATGTCTTAGCAGGAAATAAACAAAGATATCTTGCAATAGAATGTAAATCATTAAAAAACAGTATAAAATACTTATATCCAGAAGAAATTGATCAGATAGTAAATTTTTCTTCAAGATTTGGGGCAGAACCCTGGATAGCTGTAAAATTCAATAATAAAGGTTGGTTCTTTTTAAAGCCTGAATTTCTAGAAAAGACAAAAAGCGATAACTATTCAGTTTCACTACTGCTTGCTAAAGAGAAAGGTTTAAGTTTTGAACAATTGATATTATCACAAAATGGAAATTGAATACACAAACATTACAGTGCTTCCAGATCAAGAAAAATTTGCTTTGGAAAAGATAATAGAAAGGGATTTTAAAAAAATTAAAAGACTATTAAAAGAAGAAAATTGCAAATTAAAAGTTCATATAAAAGCTGCAAAAAAAGGAGAAAGGAAAAGATATAATTTTAATTATTTGTTAATTACTCCAAAAAAGAAGTTCTCAACACAGACAAAAGACACAAAAGAATCTGGAGATTATGATATTGTTAAAGCAGCACATAAAGAAATGGAGCATTTGCTTAATGAAGTGAAACATTATGTAAGAAAAGAATCAGGCTGGAAAAAGTTTGGCATTAAAAGATTATTCAGTAGATTAAAGGAAGGTGATTAGGAAAGCTTTTTAATATTAAAGTTTAGAATGGTTTTTTAAGTTTTTTCATTATCGTAATTATATGATAAAGGTAAGAAATAGTGGCAGTAATATTATTAGTATTGAAGCATTAAATAATCCTCGTTCTAGAAACGGTATTTTGGGTATAAGTTTAGGCAAAAAATATTTTTCAAAAGAAAATGTTGCTTCATATATGAGATTTGGATTGGATACTTTTAACCAGATGCTCATTGCTGTTGGGGATTATCCTGAAAGATGGAACTTCATGGCAATAAAAGGAATGCCTGAAGATGAAGCAAGAGAGAGAGCATTATTTTCAGGAATAGAGCATATAAGAAGATTTGAGAGAGTTAAAAGAACTATAAAACAAGAAAGTTATGATATTAATAGAGTTGAAGTTACTAGTTTGGGAAAGTTAATGGAATCTGGAGATATAGAATATAATAAGATTTTAGAAATAATGCATAAACATTACAATGATAATATAGTATTTAGAGATGATATAACTAAATGGATATTAAGGAATATTGGGGGAAGATTCAAAGAAGCAGGATTAACAGGTTCAAAACTAGAGAAAGCACTAGATACATCTTCTAATTATCTCAAAGAAGAAATAGCATTATTCACATATTTAGCAGAAAGAGATCCCAGAAAGTTTATTGATATATATCCATCAACTTGGAAAGAACAATCATGCACTAGAAACATTTACGAAGGAAAATATCCATTATTAGCTAAAGAATTAGAATTAAAAGAAGGGATGGGATTCATAGACGCAAGAGCCAAAAGACCCATTGTAAAAGTAGTTAGTGAAAAAGTTGGAAGATTATTGGGAAATTCACCAAATGAAAGAAGAACTTATGAAAAAAGAACAATTGAATTATTAGAAAATACAAGAAATTTTGCCTACATCGGATTAGCTTATGTATTATTATTAGGTTCTTTTGTATATTTAGATGTTTCAACAAGAACAAAAACAATATGGTCAAATGGTTATGTTATAATAGAAAGAAAAAATGGAAGCGTAGAGATAAATCCAATAGCAGGACAAGAGAGATGGTATGACAAAGATGGCAATGGAAATATTGATGAAATAAGAAGATATTTAGGCATGGGTTACGAAATTAGTATAGAAAAAAGAGAACAAATTGCAGAAGCTGATAAAATATACAAACAAATAAAAAAGGAGTGTGAACAATTTTAAGAAATTTGTTAGCTAAGCTAAATTTTATCTTTAAGACTATGATTTATTATATTAATGTCTGCCAATAAAATATAAGAAAGCTTTTTAATATTAAAGATAATTTTAATTCTATGATGTTAATAGTAAAAGACCTAGTCAAAAAATATAAAGATTTTAAAGCTTTAAAAGGAATTAGTTATGAAGTAAAAGAAGCAGAAATATTTGGAATTCTTGGTCCCAATGGTGCTGGAAAATCAACAATGATTAAAATTTTAACTTGTTTCCATAAAAAAACCTCAGGAGAAGTTTCAATAAATGGAATACCAATAGACCGCATTTCTAGTATCAAACGATTGATAGGTTGGGTCCCGCAAGAAGAAACATTTTATGAAAAATTAACAGCAATAGAAAATTTGGAATATTTTTCTTCTTTATACAACATCCCAAAGAAAATATTTAGAGAAAGAGCAGAATCCATACTAAAAATGCTTGAAATAGATCATAAAAAAAATTCAATAGCAGAATCATTATCTGGTGGGATGAAAAGAAGATTAAGCATTGCAATAGCTTTAATTCATAATCCAAAAATTCTATATTTAGATGAACCAACAGCAGGAGTAGATCCAGTTTCAAGAAGAGCTTTATGGGAAGGAATAAGAAAAATTAAGCAGCAAGGAATAACAATCCTTTTCTGTACGCATTATATGGATGAAGCAGAACTACTTTGTGATCGGGTAGCAATTTTAAGATCAGGTGAGATTATTAGTATTGATGCTCCGTCAAATTTTAAGAAAAAATACAAATCACTGGAAAACGCATTTATTGAATTGGTAAAAAAATGAAAATCAGAAGAATAGTTAAAAAAGATTTAAGATTGTTTAAGAGAGATAAAAAAAATATAGTGTTAATAGTTTTAGTCCCAATATTAGTAATATCAATTTTGGCATTAATATTTGGCCAGTCAACAGCATCAAAGTCAATATCAGGCAGCGGTTTAGGTCTGTGCAACTTAGATGATGCAGAATTAGGTGAAGAATCTAATTTATTTAAATTCAAAGAAATATTTGGTGAAGATTGTGATGAAAGAGTTCCAAATTTAGTAACAAAAGGTCAGCTTAAAGCAGCAGTCATAGTTCCGGAAAGATTTCAGAATAATATTGAAGAAGGAAAAGGAAGTGAATTAATATTATATGTTGACAATTCAAAATACCAGACAGCATTAGTTATAACAGATTCTGTGAAAGCAATGGTTCAGGATATAAATGAAAAGGTTGGTACCAAATTTATAGAAAATGCATGGCTAAGATTAAGAGAATTAAACAATAGGTTAAAATTAATAATAAGTCATTTAGAAACAGCAAAAACAAATGCTGAAAAATTACAAAAAAGAGCAGATGAAATCAATAAAAATTTAGATAAATTAAATGAAAAAGAATTAGATTTACAGTTAAATAATTTAAATCAAAGTATTTTAAATATCTCCTTGCCTCAAAATATAAATCTAAGTTCAGAAATTGATAATGATATAGTAAATTTAAACAATATTCTTTCAAATGAATGTCCAAATAATTTGCCTCAACAAGAATGTAATATTATCAATGAATCAATATTTAATTTAAATAGGGTAAAATCAAATTTAAGAAATAACGAAATTAAGATTAATAATTTATTAAAATCAACAAATACCACAGCTCTTTCACAGCAAATTAGTATTATCAAAAAAAGCAAAGCTGAAATTAAAAGAGATATTATAAATTTAAACAATTCAATATACAATTATACAAATAATATAATAACTATTGCAAATGAATTAAACAAAACTTCTGAATTTCTTGATGTTTACACAAACAAAGATCCAAAAAATATAGTCAGGGCAGTTACTTTAAAAATCAAAAATGTATTTGGAAATAGAACTTATTTTGAATTTTTAGCACCAGGATTAATATTAACAATGCTTTTATTTACAACATTATTGATAGTTTCATCAAATATAGTAGAAGAAAGAAAAAAAGGAACTTTAGCCAGAACATTATTAAGCCCGACAAGGATACCAACATTAATTTTTGCAAAGAATTTATACTTCCTTATTTTATGTTTAATAGAAATAATCGCAATGTTAATAATTGCAGTACTTTTTGGCGTATCTTTAGACATAACATTAGGTTCAATAATTATTCTTGTTTTAGCTGCAATAAACTTTATAGCAATAGGATTATTCATAGGATCAGTTTCAACATCAGAAAATACAGCATTATTAACCTCCTTGGTAATAACTTTGCCAATGTTTTTTCTTAGCAACCAGTTTTTCCCATTAGATATTATGCCCGGTTTTATTAAATCATTAGGTTCAATAATGCCACTGACATTATCAATTCATAACTTAGATAGACTTATTATATACGGAACAGAAATTAATGTAAATCAGATAATGTTATTAATAATTTATCCATTAATAATAAGCTTCTTTTCATATTTAATGATAAAAAGAAAGCCAACTTCAAATTGAGTTTTAATAAACAAAAAATTTAATTTCCAGGAATCAATTCCCTTTTTATGGAAATGCCATTTATATTTAATATTTTATCTAAAGTTTTTAACCTATTTACTTGCTCAATTGGAACTGAAACCACGTTTACAATATGATTAGGTGCCCTTGTATATAGTGCAGCCCCATTTATGTTAAAATCATAACGTTCAAACATTTTTGTTCCTGGATTAATATCACCAAGATGCATAGTGCCATGATGTGAAAACATTGCTAGCATTGCGTATTGCGCACCAACATCATTTATTTTAATAAGTTTAGAAACATGTGCATAAATAGAAGATGGACAATTAAAATCAGGACTGTAAGCCCCAATTAATTCTAATACCTTGACTACTTCTAGTTGTATTTGTTGTATCATTATTATGATAATTAACCAAGATTTATAAATTTTACTATTTGTCACCACTATTAAGTTTTATTTGTTTATTTATAAGTTATAGGTATTTTTAAAAATATTTTATTCAATAGTACAATTTAAATTTTTATCTTGATTGAATATTTTACTAAAAATAAGGATTTATTACAATTTTCAAATTTTATATGTATAAAAATTAAAGTATTTTCATAAATTTTTGGTCAAGCTTTTTTAATAATAAAGATTAACTTCTTAATTATGTTAAAACAAATTATCATTTTAATATTGTTATTGCCTCTGATATTCGCAAAGACAGTTGAAATATGCGAAAACAAGACAATTCCTGATAAAGGAAATGAATGCAATGCAGTATTAAGTATTTCAACAGAAAAAAGTGTTTACAATAATAAAGAAAAAATAGAGATAATAAATAATTTAACTGTAAAAAATAAATTTATAATAGAATATTGGGTAGAAGATAGTAATAGTACAATAATAAAGGCAAAAAGAAACACAACCAATATAGAACCAAAATCTTATACTCCAGCTTTAATCAATACAGATAAATTAAAAATTAAAAATAGTCTTGTTTATTTGGAATGCAATAATACAAATAATATAACATCATCAGAAAAAGAAATATTAGTATTTATTTCAAATGAACCAAATCCTTTTATAAAAATAAAAGACAATAGATTATCTGTAAAATTAAATCAGACATTAAATTTTAGATTAGACATATATACAGGAAATTTAAGTAATTCAACATTAATTTATGAAATTATAAACATAACAGGAAAAACAGAAATAGTTAACTCATATTCAATTTATAACTTAACATTATATATAGATATACCATATTATTGTAATATCCAGTCCGATAATTATACTTTAAAAATAACAGCATTTAATTCAGAATTAACAAAGAATGTGGAAATAATTAATAATTGTAATATAAATCAACCAGAAATAGACTATAATTCGACTGAACTAGAAGATAATCTTCACTCCGAAAGCCATATAAATATTACCGAAAACCCTTTAACAGGCAATGTGGTATTTGAATCAACAGCAGTAAAGTCAAAAAATATTGCTTTGTATTTGATAATAGGTCTTGTAATAATGGCCATAACTTATTTGCCAGGCAGATTATTAATAAAAAGGGTAACAACTTAAAATGGTATTCAATGTAAGAGCAATAATAGAAGTTATAGGCTATCCGGAATCCCATGTAAATAAAGTTACAAAAAAAGTTGCTGAAAATCTTGCAGCTGAAAAAGGAATAATAATCTCAAAACAAGATATAACAAATGCTGAAAAAGTTAAAGACACAATACATGCTTCATTAATAGAAGTTGAATTAAAAATTAATGATTATTCAAAATTATTGCATTTCTGTTATGACTATCTTCCTTCATCAATTGAAATAACAGATACAGAAAAGGTTTCTATAGCAAACAGGGAATTTACAAATGGATTAAATGATTTATTAGCAAAATTACATCAGTATAATTTAACTGTAAACTCTTTAATGGATCAGGTAAATAAAAAAGGAAAATTAACAGAATATAAAATAAATGACCCTCAGCCAGAAAAAGAAGATGAGATAGATTTAACAAAAGGATAAGCATAAAATAGAAAAAAAGCTAAAAAAGTTTAATATAAATCTTAATTATCTTCTGCTTTTAACAGAATCCATGAATCTTTCAAACTCATCTTGTTTAGGTTTGGATTTCCTTCTCAAATAAAATATTAATAAAACAATAATTAATAATATAATTAATATAACAATCCAAAGGATAAATGGATTCTTTTCTTCCTTAACAATAACTAGATTGTTTGAACTCTGATTTATAATTATGGTCTTGTTATCTTCTTTTACAACAATTTCTGCGTCAGAATATAAAAAAATAGGCAATACAAATTCCTTAGATTCTTTAGATTTAACAGACAAATAACCAGAATAATTTCCATTAATATCTTCTAATTCGCCATCTAAAGGAATTATTCCATAAGCCGAAAAATAATCAAAAGAAACCTTGCTTAATTTAATCACATCTTTAATATTCCCAGTTAACTCCAAAGAAACATCACTTAATATTAAATCCCCATTATTAACAAGAGAAAGTTCAAATTTTTCATTTTTAGGATTAATTGTATAATTTTTGTCAAGGGGATTACCATACAAGTCAGCTATAACCAAATAATCTTTTATTTCAACATTATTATCACTCTTAGTATTATTTGCAATAACAGTTAAATTAGGCTCAGGTTTTATTTTTGTAGATAACCTATTAATAAAAACAGGAATTAAATAAGAATTGCTGTTATAATTAACTATAACTTTTCCAGAAAAATTGCTTGCCTCTTTATTATACAAAACAGTATTGATATTTATATTCTTAGACGATTTTTTGGTTAAAAGAAATTTGTTTTGTTGTATAGAAAGGAAATTTCCTTCAGTATTAATATTAATATCAACATTGTTATTGCCATTATTTTTAATTAATAATGTAAACGGAACTTCATCATAATCATTAGTTTTTGCAAGAACAAAACCAGGATTAATACTAATTAAATTTTCTGTATTATTAATAATATTAATTTTAATTGAATTACTTCCTTTTTTAGTAGTCTCATTCTCATTGTAGAAATAATCATAAACTCCAAAATCATAAATTCCAGGATTAATTTGTGGTAAATCAAAATAAATATAATATTCTTGGGAATTTAATTTAATAAGTCTTTTAGAAACTTGGATATTAAAGTTATTATTCATAAGTTTTATATTAGAAATATCCAGGTTCTTGGAAAGCGGATATTGAAATTTTATTCCAGCTTGCAATGTCTCAAAAGAGCTATAATCCTGTCTCTCAACTTTGATTTCTGAATTTGCAAAAACAGAATGAGAAAAAATAATTAAAAATATTACAAAAATAAATTTTTTATTCATATCACTTACCTTTTATTAATCTCTCAGCTTCTTTTATTGATCTTTCTAATTCAAGATCTTCTTTAGATTTTACATTTTGTCCATTTGGTCTAATAACACCTGTCGATGCATTAGCAGGTCTTGTTCCATTTGGCTGTCTTGCATTTGCCTGATTTGACCCATTGCTTGGTTTTACATTCGGCCTATTATTTGCAGGCCTGAATTGGTTCTGTGTCCTAAATTCTTCAAATGTTGGGCCTCTTGTTTTTTTCTTAAATAAATGTTTTAAATCTATTTTTCCAGTCTTAACATATTTAACATAAATAAATCCTCCCGCACCTCCAAGTATCACAATAATGATTATTAACCACAGCCACCATAAACTACTTTCTTCTTTTGGAAGACATTTTCCGCTCACACATTGTTCATTACTGCTGCATTCATCATTTGTTTTACATCCTTCTTCTCTTTTATCAACGCAATTTCCTGAACTACATTCCTGTCCAGTATCGCATTCACTATCTAATTTACATTCTTCTGTTGTTGTAGTGCTTAATCCTTTATCTTCACAAGAACTACAAAATCCCCCACAGTCAACCTGTTCTTCACATCCATCAATAAGATCATTACTACAGAAAGTTTTCTTATCTTCTTCGCAATCAGAATCACCACAATCAGCAAAAGTATCACCATCATCATCTAAATCATTAGTACAATCTTCTGAGCCTTTCGAAGTCCTTCCTTTTGAAGGAATAGAAGCATCTGCAATTTGGGATTTAGCAAGATCAACTCCGTGTAAAGCAATTAAAGCCATTGCAGTATTTCTCACACTATTATCCCACAAACCATCTTTCGGACTTCTTCTTCTCTCAATATAAGAAACACCCCTATTAACAACATCAGATTGTTCTGTATTCCCCGATAATCCAAATATAGAAAGCGCACTTGTAAAAGAATCACCATCCCAGTCACCGCCTGACTTTTGTTTAGATGCTAATTCAGTTACAAATGAAGGTGCAGTACTGCTTGATAAATATAAAATTCTATTTAATAATGCCAGATCTTTTATATTTATATTTTTTATTTTGCTCTGTAAATAAATATTGTCCCCAATTTCATCAAGTTTTAATCCACTATCTCCCATTTCAAGTAATGCCCATGTTGCATATAAACTAGATTCATAATCACAATTGCCACTTGACTTTGCCTCTCCAAAACAGGAATTAGAAACTTTAAATTCTGCATTTGCTGCAGTTTCACTTTTCTGTATAAAAAATGAATTTACATTTGGTTTGTATAATAAAGTAATAATTGATCCTGGCAGATTAGAGCAATCAACATTTAAAACAGGAAGAATACCTGAACTTAAAATTGTAGGATCTATTTGCAATAAATTAATATAAGATTTTCCTCCTAATTCTTTTATTTTATCTTCTTTAAAATTAAAAGTTTTCGATCGTCCTTTATACGATATTATACAGCTTCCATCTCCAGAACTACCTTTAATTACTAACCACCAGCCTTCTCCACCCCTTAATCCGGGAATTCTGGCTTCCTTTAACCATTTAATTCCAGCAATAGCTTCTTCATCTTGTCCTGCAGCATACATTGCTAAAGTTGCTAAGCTGGTATCTTTTACTTTGCATCCATTATTTGGCCAGCAGCCAACATTGTTATCCATTTTATTCTTTAATCTATCAACTAATTGAGTTAAGTCTAAATTCCCTGAACCAAGAAGTGCAATAATTGCTAAAGAATCATCAGAAACACCATTTGTATTATCAGTTGTTTTATTTAAAAGCCATTGATAAGATAATTGATTTTTATCCAAAGATATAGCAGTCGCCGAATTCCCGCTTGTCGTACTATCGTCAGTCCCAAGGCCACCTTCATCTTTCGTTAATCCACCACCATCAGGCTTATCTGTTATCTCATCTGCAATTACTAAAAGACTGGAAATAATTATTAAAAATAATAGGATTATAGACCTAATTACATAACCTCTTTTCATATGACTATAATAATAACTCAATTTATAAACATTTCTAATCATAATTAATTTAATGGTGCCAGGGAAGTTCATCAAATACAATCCCAAATTATTTTCTAAAGGAAAAAGAGGTTTAATCTATACTTTTGAAAAAAATAAAAAAATATTTGCAATAAAAATTAAAAATCCGGATTCAGAAGCAATTGCAAGAATACAAAATGAATCAAATTTTTTACAATTATTAAATAAATATAAAGTAGGTCCAAAATTAATAGAAGCTGACAAAGATTATATTGTTTATAAATTTATAGAAGGCAAAACACTAAAAGAATTTTTAAAAATTAAAAAATTAAATAAAAAAATAGTAAATAAAATTATAAAACAATGTAAAATCTTGGATAAATTAAAAATAAATAAAGAAGAAATGCACAATCCAATAAAGAATATTATTATTGCACATTCCGGAATTCCGATATTGATCGATTTCGAGCGCTGCCATTTTACACATAGACCAAAAAATTTGAATCAGTTTAATCAATTTCTAAAAAGGTTTAATTTGAGTTGAAGCTATAGGAAGATTATTAAATAGATTCCACTAAAAGACTATATGAAACTAAGATATATAATTATTCCAATATTAATAATTTTTATTCTATTAACAAGTATATTTCTTTACAGAATTTTTACTATTAAATTAGATAAAGATAAAGTTTTTGATAAAACAAGAAGTTATAGCCAAGCATTAGATTTAAAATTAATTCCAATAAACGAAATTAATAATAAGAATTTAACAGGCCAGTATAATATAGAAGCATATGTAATAGAAAAACATATTTGCTATTGCCCGCCAGGAGCATTTTGTAGCAGATGTATACCAAATGGAATTTTGATTTCAGAAGAATATTATAATTTCAAAGGTACAAGAAATTTTACAAATTCTTTGGAAATCCAGACAACAAACCCAAATCAATTTGAAATAGAAAAAAAATATTTATTATCAATAGAAATCATTGAAAATAAAGCATATGGTAAAATTGTAAGATTATTAGGATATGACTCAATTTAATTATCTATTAGTTAAAGCCTGTCTAACTTTAATATTTCTCAGTGATTCAGCTAAATTCAAAAAAGGAATACCATCAATGTAATTCTCGGAACCGCTAATTAAATCTTTATAAACAATATCAGGAGTACTGCCAGCTGCTAATAATCTTGCAACACAGCCAGAAACTATTGCAGCTGCTGGAGAAGTTCCACTTTGGAACCAATAAGCAAACCTATTTGGGTTATAGAAATCAAGTGTCATAGCTAAAATTCCATCAGGATGATAATCTTCATTAACATCTTGGTCTAATGCACCACCAGGAGCAAGAATACTAAGATTATTAGTAAAATTTGAATAACCACCAGCAATTACATTTTTAAAATCTTGATTATAATTATTTTTTCTAAGTCTTGTAGCTCCAACAGAAATTATTCCTGGAAAATTTGCAGGATAAGTAATATAATTACCGCTATCATTGCCTGCTGCTGCTACAAAAACCACACCCATAGACAGGCCACGATTTATTGTCTCTCTCAAAAGCAGATTAGGTTCATAATCTTTAGGAAAATTAAGACTCAAATTTATAATATTGGCTTCATGATCAACAGCATATCTTATTCCACTAATTAATGCCTCCTCAGTTCCGATTACGTTACTACCCAAAACTTTTACAGGCATAATTTTCACACCAGGAGCAACACCAATAATCCCACCATCAGCAGCAATTACAGAAGTCATAAAAGTCCCATGCTGATTATCATCATTAGGATAAGGATCATTATTAATAAAATCATAACCCCGAACAAACTTCGTTTTTCTAAGATCATGAGAAAGACCATATCTTTTTCCATTACGTTGTGCATTTTCAAAAGCTACACCAGTATCTAAAACCGCAACAATAATATCCGACAATCTTTTACGTTCTTTTGAATTCGGTTCAGAAATTTTTGCCAGGTCTAAATACCATTGTAGTCTCCTATATTTATGATAAGAAAAATATCCAATGTCTTCATCTAAAAATATCCTGGATTTATTTTTAGTAGCAGGTTCAGTTTTTGATAAGTTTTTATTAGGAATATTTTCATTAATTATAACCTCCTTAGTTCTATCTTCAGATTTTTGAGGATCATGAATTGTTAATTTATCATTCGCAGCAACGATTTTTACATAAGAGTTAGATTGTTTTTCTAGCACACGGGATCTATTATATCCAGTTTCATTAGGTTTGTATTTATTATTTGCACAACTAGCTAAAGCTAACCCTAAAGATGCAAATGCCAATACTTTTTGTACTAAGTTCATCAATTTAAAAATAAAATAAAGATTTATAAAGCTTTCTATTTGTTACTACTATCAAATAAATAATTATCCAAAAGATAAATAGTTCAAAATAAAATTTTAGTTTTAATTATTACATATAAATTGATAAAACTATTTTTAATCTTTCTTTTCATTACTCTCTTTCTTTTTCTTAACTTTCTTTTTCAATTGTTGAGCTTCATTCATTTTATTCATTCTGGTAGCATAGTTAACAGGATTTCTGCATTTATTACAGATGTTTTCTTCGCACTTTATTCCCATACTTTTATAGTAACTTGGATTATCGCAATTAGGAGGCAATACTGATTTATTTTGTTTTTTAAACCAGTTTATTTGTGCTCGAACATAACCTTCTCTTAATGGTTCATAATTTTTTTTGTTCCATTCTAAAAGGAAAGTCTCAATATCTTCAATTTTCCACCCAACACTTAATAAAAAATTAGTTAAAATAAATACCCCTCTTTTTCTTCCATCTTCTTTAGCACCAGACATCAATTTTAATATGCATGGGGGAAAGAAATCTGGTTTTATAGCACTCTTAGGCATCTCAAATACTCGCTGCTCATGTTTCTTAATATCGACAGCCAAACTAGTATTCGATTTCTTGACCCAATCAAAAGCCTGCAATAATAATTGTCTTGCTTCTCCTTCTTTTGCATTTTCTAAATCCAAAAATTTCAGATCAACTTTTACATTTTCCATTTTTGCATTCTCAATATTAAAATCCTTAACTTCTCTGATAGGAATACTAATCAATCCAGATTTTTCATTTACACTATAAGCACACCTGAATAAATGCCTTGAAGAGATTAAAACAGAATCAATATCTACAACTTTAAAAGGATCGAATTTACCATTAACAATAATATCACTTACAGCCTTATTAACAGATATCGCTATCCGATTTAAGTCTCCTGTTTGTAATATTTTAGAAATTAAAAATTCTTTAATCATATCTTTTAAATATTCAGAAATTACTTTAACACCATCTGGAAAATAATTTTTTATATCTACACCATTGACCTCTTTTGGAAAAGCTTCAAACGGAATACCAATATGAAATCCATGATTTCCGCTATATTTCAATGAATAACCTTTTATATCATGGAATTTCAATGCTTCAATTAGTAATTCGGCTGTAATTTTGCTAAATTCTAAATTTTTGGAGTCTAAGTCTAAAATACAGTCCCATCCAATGCGGATTTTATCTAATTCTTTTTTTGTAATTCCAGGCTCAAGAGATAATGGATCTCTCCATCTTTCCTCACTAATATGAAAAGAAGTCATTCCTTGTTTTATTAAATCTTTTAAATCTCCCTCAAAATTTACAATTTCAGGCCTTCTGCCTCTGATTTCTCCAAACCATGCCTGTACTTCTCTATCTTTAGAAAGTCTTAACAATTCTTTCTGCACATCTTTTTGAGAATAATATTCTTTAATATCCATAAGTTAAAAATAAGTTTAATCTTTAAATAAATTATTAATGTGTAAAGCATAGAACAATAGTCATATAAATTAGATAATTCCAATAGTTATATGACAGATTTAATGCTGATCCTTATAGGCATAATAATTATTATTTCCTTATCATTAGTTATAATCACAAAAAGTCCAGATAAAAATTTAGTTGTAAGTAATAAATTGAAAATAGTGGAAGAAAACGAAGAAAAATATGCAAATCTAATTTTAAATGTAAAAAACAATATGAAAGAACCTGTCTTCATACTTTTGCCAAGAAGATTTTCATCTTATTTAGATATCAAAACAGAAAAAGGGGAAATTATTAGTTATGTTGGTCCGCTTCCTCAGATGGTTGCTCCTACAAAAAGAGATTATATTCAACTAAAACCAGATCAAGAAATGGAGAGTACAATAAAAATTAAAATAACTAACAACTATAACATACAAGCAAAAGAAAAATACTCTATAATCTATCGCGGAGTCATTGTTTATTTTATAGGTTCTTATGAAGAAAATAGACAAGAATATGAAATAAAATCAGAACCAATTTATTTTAAATATTAAAAATAACCTTCTAAATTAGCTGGGATATTCTCCTTCTGCTTTCGTCCTGTAAGAAGTATATTTTTGACCAAGAGTATTCCCCCTATAAATATTATTAGAACAAAGTTTAGACTGTTCATACATATCAATTACTTCTCCACCAGGATTTTCATCACCATCCAAATCTACAAGCAGACTTGATTTAACAGATAATGGTTTATCAAAAGTCAGAGGATTATCTCCCCTTACAAGTATCGAAGCCATTACATAATCTTTAAGACTAAAACCTGCACTATTGTAAAATGGAAGCCAGCCATTTGCATCCTGAAATGGTTTTATCTGTACATTAGCAAGATAATATCCTCTTACAGCACTTTCTCTACCTAAAGCAATTTCTTTATTTAAAACTTGTACAGGCAATATAGGAACTAAAACTTCTTTTCCATTGCAATTGAATGGATAAACAATAGCATCCTGTTTTCTTGTAGTTCTCGACTGAACTTTAGCATAAACCATATTCAGTTTTAAATAATTATCAGTTAATTCATAGGAATTTTTATTGTTTAAGGATTTAGGATCATTTAAAATTAAACCATTATATTTGTAAACTGCAACTATATTATCTGTAAGATTATCTAAACTAACTACAAAATAATCACCTTCATTTATAGTATAAGATAAAATATTATAATTACTATTGCTTTGTTTAAAATAAAATTTTGCATAATCATTGCATTTTGCTGTGCAATAATCTAAACTTCCTTGTTTAGAAGCCATACCGCTAAAATTATTATTCAATTCAGATTCTGAAGAAATCAATATAGTTATTACAGTTAATACTAATAAGCTCGCTAAAATTCCTGCACCCCAAACTTTTTGCATATACATTCCATTATATATTTAGTACTTAAATCTTTCGAAATATTTAGTACTTCAACAAGTAAATTTTTAACAATACTAAAGATAAAATTAAATTTTGTTTGCGAACCTAAAAATTTCTAATATTTCATTAATCAATCTTGCACCAAAGAGAATTATTAAAGAAAGAATTGTCATAAAAGTGTCTATATAATTAAGACATATAGAAGGGCTATCATATATAAGCTTTCAGAGTAAATAAACTGTTACTAATATGTGGCTCTGTCCTGAGTCTCTAAAATTGTAACCAAATAAGTTATGGGTTAGCAATCTTCCCATAACTTCGGCTCGTATTGTTTTACAATTTTTAGAGCTCA
>JAGWAD010000023.1 GCA_018302105.1 Candidatus Woesearchaeota archaeon | reverse complement strand
GTAATGGTTAGAGGAACAGGTATGGATGTAGCTGCTATTACAGTAGCATAAATCCTTTATCTTTTTTATTTTTTATTAATTTATTTTCTAAAATTTTAAATGTTTCTAACAAAATTAAGTGTTTATAATGAAATCTAGTCCACATAAAGCCTTTAGTTTTTAATTTAATTGTTGTTTGATATAGATAAACTTATTAAAGTTAGGTACAAAAATAAGAAAATTCACAAGGTTTATATAAAAATATAATTTTTAAGATTTAATGAAAAAGAAAAAATATTCAAAAGAAGCAGCAAATTCTTCAAACCAAGTAATTCAATCAAGGAATATTTTTAAAAATAAAGGATTATGGGGCTTATTTTTTATTATTTTAATGATTGGATCTGTTTTATCATTAGGGTTTTTTAATTCTGATAATAATGAAGGGGCTAATAAGATGGAATATAATGGATATTTATTTGTAAATAATGGTCAAGGATGGATTACAAATATACAAGGACAACAAGTAGCTTTTGAGTATTTGCCTAATGAATTACAAGATACTAAAGCTGAGAATTTAAAAATAAACAATAATGAAATATTCCTTGCTTATTTGCCTGAGGAATTTAATGAGAATAGTTATGAAATTATGAGACTTAAAGGATTGTTATCTATAAAAGGAATAAGTGCATTTCCAGCATGTTTGCAAGATGAAGGATGTAGGGATTTGCCTATAAAACAATGTGGTGAAAATACAATTATTATAAAAGCTGGAGAACAAAATAAAGGATATTTTAATGGTAAATGTTATGTTTTAGAAGGAAAGAATAATGATTTAATAAAAATTATGAATAAATTTATATACAAGATTTATGGGATAATTGATGAAAATGAATAAAAGAAAGATAGAACTTATAATTGCTTTTCTGATAATAATTATTGTAACTATTTCTTTATTTATTATTTTCAAGAAAGACAGCCAGGATTTTGTTTATAAAGGTGAAAAAGGAGAATACAAATTTGATATACAACAAATAGGGACTGTTACTTTCTATAGGCCTCATGTTTTTGTTGGTGGAAAAGAATATATTTATGCTTTTAGAAACAAACCTCAAAATTTAGAAGAATTGCCTTTAGAATCTGGAATATTAAATAAATTAAACAGGCAAGGGGGATTAAAAGAATTATATATTACTAAAGATGTAAATTTATCAAGCCAAATTGAAGGTAATGTTAATATTGTTACTGCTCCGATGGCTTCTATTTTAGGAAAGACTGATTTTGGAATATATAGGATTAGAGTTAATAGTGCTTATACTTCTTTTCATGCAGGCGAACCTGTTGCTCCTACTGTTGATTGCAGCACTGTAAATTATAATGGAAAAGTAAACAAAACTGTTGGAGTGGTTTATTTAAAATTGGGAAATGATAATAAGATTTATTCTGAAGGTGATTGTATAATAATAGAAGGCAAAGATTCTGATGGGTTAATTAAAGCTGGAGAAAAATTTGCTTATCATTTAATAGGTGTCTTTTAATATGATTAATAAACAATTATTAGAAATATTGGCTTGTCCTGTATGCAAATCTGATGTAAAATTAAATAAAGACAAATTAATATGCAAAAATAAAAAATGTGCTAAGATTTATCTTATTAAAGATGGAATACCTATAATGTTAGCTTAAGTAATTCTTTTTTATATTCTTTGAATTTTGATTTTATTTTTATTTAGCAACAAACTTTATCTAAGAATTGATGTGTTTTATACTATAAATATAAATTTTTAACTATTCCATTTTATGGTAAAAGTGGGTTGTACAGAAAAATAGGTGTCATTTATTTTTAGAATCTCATCTCCTATTACTTTTCTAGGTAATATCACCAAATAATCGGTCCGTTTTTCTGTATTATATGCAGAATACATGTACATTTCTGTAAAAGAATTTTTGGCTAATGAAACCATTATTTTTTGAAAGTCTTCCTCTGATTTTAGCATAGGTGTTCTGATCAAAATTCCTGGCACATATACACCGGAATAATTGATAGGATACTCTTTTATTAAAATAGGGTTGTAACCAAGCTTTGAGATTTCTTTTTTTATCTCGGTTACATTTACATAATATTCTTTATTTTCTATGTCTTTTTTTATTAGATTCAATACGTGATCGGAAAATAAATGATATATTGTGGTTCTGTCTGAATATGTATCAAAATTTCCATCACATATTTCTTTTATTTTTTCTTTCATTACACTAGAATATGATTCTTCTCTACTTTCATTACTGAATGTATCTTTATATAAAAATATTTGTAATTGCCTTCTTTCATATTCTTTATCACAAGTACTCAAAACATATAATTCAGGATAATTTATAGTTTTAAGGAAAACTTCATTTTCATATAATCCTCTTTCATTTTCATATTTTAAATATTCTGGAAATATATTTCCTGCTACAGGGTATGATCTCTGTATTCTTGGATCGATTGCTGCAGCAAGCAATGTAACTGTACTTCCTGCTGATAATCCAATCATAGATATATCTTCATATGATTTATTTGATACATAATTTAATGATATATGTACTGGTTCTAAAAAGATTTGTAACATTGAATATGTTTTATTGTCATATAAATAAAAATCGTTATGTAAATCTAATAATATTTCTGTACCATTTGGCAATATTCTTTTGATTGGGTAAATTTCTTGTATAACTGGGTCTTTTTCAGGGTCTTTGTAATTATAATGATCATTATTTATTCCATATAATGGCATTGATAATGCCAAGACTTCGTATCCTCTTGCTACAAAATATTGTGTAACTCTTTTGCTTATTTTGTGATCAAGTCCTTGCTGGTATAATATCAATCTATTATTTTTAACTTCTGGTAAAAAATGATATATTGTAGAAGTAAAATTATTGTCCATTTTTATTGAGATTTTGTCAATTTGCTTTAGGTTTTTAATATCTCCATAAAATGAATCTTTAAAATCCTTTTCTATTGATGAAGGTAATTTATTTTTTGGAAAACCTTTTTCATTCCATATAAATTTTATTAATTTTTCACGCTTTTCTAAAACGTCATTATAATCCCTTAAGCTAAATTTTTCTTTATAGGTATTATTTTTATAATTAAATTGTATGTAATTATCTCTAGTTGAATAAATATTAATAATACTAATAATTGATACTAATAAAATAATGAATAATATAATTGTTTTATAATTCATTTGTTTAATAATGTTATGTATTTAATAAGTTTTACTACTAAATGATTCTATCCAAATATTGTTTATTTACCCTTTTTAATGAGTATATGTTTTATTCAGTTCGCATTTTTGCACTTTTTTATCTGCTGGCTTAATGATTAAATTTAAAAAGATTCTAAATATTTATTTTTTATGCCGAGGTCGCTTAATCCGGTATAGCGCCGGTCTTGAATGGCCTTTTGGATTAACTGAAAGATAAAAAGTTAACCGGTGTCCGAAAGGATGTGCAGGTTCAAATATCGAATAAGCGTATAACGTATTAGCGATTGATAGTCCTGCCCTCGGCGTTCATTTTTAAAATATGGAAAAAAATAAATATCCTAAAATTTTAGTTGGAGGCCCTGTGAGTGACCATCATGACTATTGTTATTTACAATTCTTAGAAACTGTCAAGAGATTATCTTATCCTAATTTTGATGTTTTTTTTGTTGATAATTCTAAAGATGAAAAATTTTATAATAAAATTAAAAAGGATTTTCCTAATACTGAAAGAATTCAATATAATGAAAATGTAAAAATCAGGCTGGCTGAATCAAGGAATTTAGCAAGAAAAAAAGTTTTAGATGAAGGTTATGATTATTTATTCTGCATTGATCAGGATGTTATTGCGCCTCCAGACATAATACAAAGATTATTAGCTCATGGGAAGGAAATTGTTACTGGAATTTATTATAATAATTTTACAAAATTTAATAGTCTGACAAATGAATATGAACAAAGAAAACTTCCTGTTGTTTGGGTAAAATCTCTGAAAGATGAAAATAGATTGGTAAGTATAAGGAAAGAAGTGATTGAAAGTGGTGAATTAATAAGAATTGATTCTTGTGGTACTGGTTGCATTTTAATTCATAGAAGTGTTTTAGAGAAGATAAAATTTAGATGGGAAGACGATAAACCAGGGGTGGATGATGTATTTTTTTGTATAGATGCTTTAAAATCAGGTTATGAAATTTATGCAGATACTTCAATAATATGCGAACATTTAGTTGATGGAAGGCCTATAGCTTGGGGCAAAGGAGATATGAAAACTTAAATCATATAAAAAATTCTTTTGTTTTTATTAAATAAACAATTTCTTTTATTGAAATAATTAGATTTTTTTTATGTTTGTTGCTGACTAAGAGTAAACCACAAGTTAACCTAAGAATTTATGTGGTTTGTTATATACAAAAAGCATTATAAAGATGTAATATCTATTTCCTTTAATGGCTTTTGAATTAGGCAATGTTATAGGATTTTTAGGATTTTTATCTTTGATACCTTTAATAATATTATATTTGATAAAGCCTAGACCTGTTAATTTAAAAGTTCCTTCCCTGATGTTTTTTTTTAGCAGAGAAAAGTCTACAACAGCTGAATCAATATTAAGACATTTTCATGAAGATCTTTTATTTTTAGTGCAGCTTCTTGTATTAAGTCTGCTTGCATTTAGCCTGACTCAACCTTTATTAACAATGAAAAGGGATGCTGCTTCAAGTAATATTGTTTTTATATTGGATACAAGTGCAAGTTCACAAGTTTTAGAAAATGGCAAGACCAGATTTGAAATTTCCAAAGAAAGAATAGAAGATATGGCAACTACGAAAAATTCGCTTATTTTAGTTAAATCCAATCCTGTTCTGGCTTTGCAAGGTGTTGGCAGATCTGAACTTGTCAGGTACATTAATCGACTTCAGCCTAGCGATGATATTAGCGATATCTCTGCTGCTGTAGTATTTGGTGCTGAATTGTTAAATGATAAGAAAGGGAGAATTGTTGTTTTAAGTGATATGATCTCGAGTAAGGGCATTCCTGTTGACTTATCTAAAAAAATAGTTGAGAGTAAGGGCATTCCTGTTGACTTAATTAATACTGGCTCTGGAAATGGAAAAAATATAGGAATAATAAATATGGCTTTAGCTGGTAATACTGTAAATTTGTATATTAAGAATTATAATAATTTTGATGAGGAATTAAATTTATTAGTTGGAGAAGAGGTCAAGAAATTAAATATTAAAGCTGGAAGTGTTGAGCCTTTTGTTTTTAATTTATTAGAAGGAGATACGAAAGTAGAAATACAAAACCTTGATGATTTATATGTTGATAATAAAGTTATAATTACTAAGCCTTATGGAGAAGAAATAAAAGTTATGTTAATAAGCAGTAATCCATCTAAATTTTTAAATGCTGTATTGAACTCAATTGAATCTGTAAAACTTACAGTTGCAGAGCCTCCTGTAATTCCTTCTGGCGATTATGATCTTTATATTATTGATAATGTAAATAAAGAAAGTTTACTTGCAGGTACTTTTGAAGATTTAAAAAAGAAAGTTGAAAATGGGAAAGGAAATCTTATTGTTATTTCATGGATTGGAATTGAAAACATTGATTTTAAAGATATTCTTCCTGCAAAATTATCAAATCAAAATGGAGGGTTTATTGAGATTAATCAAATTACTAAATTTACCAAGGATATAGAATTTGGAGAAGTAAAAACCTTTTATCCAGTTAATTCAGGACTTAGTATTGCTTCTTCAAATAATGGTTCTATAATTAGTCTAATTGACAAAGGGCAGGGAAAAATTTTTTATTATGGAATAACTGATTCTGAAAGTGATTTTAAATTAAGTCCAAATTACCCTATATTCTGGAATAATCTAATAAGTTACATGGCCGGAAGATTGGATCTTAATGAATTGAATTTAAGGGCTGGAGGAATTTTTGAAGTTTCTAATGTAACAAGTATAAATCTTGATAAAACAGGTGTTTTCAATGCAGGCAATAAAAAAATTTCAGTTAATTTACTTAATGAAAAAGAATCTGAAATAAATTTAATCTCTAAAGATCTGGATGATTTAAGGCCTGTTAATTATAAATTAAAATCTGCAAAAGTTGAAGTTGATTATAATCTTGAATATTATTTGATTTTGATTGTGCTTCTTTTAGTAATATTCGAATTTGGATATATTAAATTAAGGGGTGAAATATGATCCAATTAATTGATATTGCTTATAGATATTTTGAAGAACCTTATTTTTTACTATTCATAATTCCTGTAATAATACTATTATGGTATTTTATAGATAAAGATTTTTTGAAATTGCCTTTAGATGATAACCAGAAAAAAAGATTAAGCAATAAAAGGATATTTATTTTTATTACAAGATCTTTAATTTTTGTTTTATTATTAATTGCATTAGCAACACCATTTATAGAAAAAACAAAGACAATACAAGGCGATCCAAGGTTAAGGTTACTAATTGATAATTCAAGTTCTATGGGGGTTTTTGATTATAATGAAATTAATAATTTAAAGAAAGAACTTGAAAGTAGAATTCCTGTTGAATTAGGATACGTATCTGAAGGTGAGAAAAGTGCATTAGGAGAAAATTTACTTGCCAATCTGAAGAAAAATGAGAATGTTCTTTTAATAAGTGATGGTTATAGCAATTCTGGAATTGATTTAGGAGATACTGTATTAAGAGCAAATAGTTTTAATACAAGTATCAGTGCTGTAAATCTTAAAATCAAAAATTATGATGCTTCTGTTGCAGTTTATGGAAGTGAAAAAACTACTGCAGAAGTAGATAATACCTTTGTTGTAAAGATAACACAGACAAATAAAAGAAATGTGCATGTTATTGTTGATATTGATGGTTCTAATATAATTGATACTACTACAGATAGTAATGAAATTACATTTACTAAGAAATTTGATAATGGCTATCACAAAATAACTGCTAAATTAGATGCTGAGGATTATTTTAAACAAAATAATATTTTTCATAAAACTGTTAAAGTTGTTCCAAAACCTAAAATTTTAATTTATAGTGGATCAGGTATAGAAATAAATAAATTGTTTGAACCAATATATTCAACTGTATTAACAAACCAATTGCCTGAAGACCTTTCCCAATATTATGCAGTTGTTGTTGATAATGCTGATATTAAAAATATTGATTCTAAAGTAAATTCTCTTACTGATTTTATAACTGATGGAAATGGTATGTTTGTAATTGGCGGAACTAATTCTTTTGATTCTGGAGGCTATAAAAATTCAAGATTTGAACAAATACTTCCTGTTTTTGTATCTAAGGTAGGAAGAAAAAAAGGTGAAAATAATATTGTTGTTGTTATGGATATTTCTGGAAGTACAGGCCACACTTTTGGAGATAGTGTAAAAGTTGATGTTGAAAAAGCAATTGCTTTAGATATGATTAAAAATTTAAGTTTAATAAACAGTGTTGGTTTAGTTGCCTTTAATACTCAAGCCTATAGGGTTTTTGATATTAAAAAATTAATTGATCAACCTGATATGAAAGAAACTATAATGAGTTTAAGATACACTGGCGGAACATTCATATCAAATGGTCTTCTTATGGGAATTGAAATGCTTAGGAATAAACCTGGAAGCAAAAATATAATTTTAATTTCAGATGGTGTAAATCAGGATGAAAAAGAAGCATTAGAAGTTGCAAGACTTGCTAGTACAGAAGGCATTAAAATTTATACTGTTGGTGTTGGTGATGATACAAATGCGCAAAACCTGCTTGCTTTAGCTGAACTTACTGGTGGTACATATTTTGAGCCTGATTCTGCAGACAGAGTTAGAATATTATTTGGCGATCCTGAAATTAGTGGGGATAAGAAAGTATTTCCATTGATTGTTTTTGATAATAAACATTTTATAACACAAGGATTAAAATTAAAAGGAAATTTATATGGATTTAATCAAGTTGTACCTAAAACAAGTTCTAAACTTTTAATAACAACTGATGTTGGCGATCCAATATTAACAGTTTCGCGCCTTGGTTTGGGAAGAGTTGCAGCTTTATCTACTGATTATAGTTTATATGGTTTTGAGCTTTTAAATAAAGATAATTCTTTATTAATGACAAGGGCTACTAATTGGGTTATAGGAGATCCTGAAAGAAAAAATGATAAATTTGTTGATATTAAAGATGGAAGAACTGGAGAGCCTATTGAAATAAAAGTTAAATCTGAAATACAGCCAAGTTCAGGACAAATTGCACTTTACAAAGTTGATGATGGCTTGTATACGGGAAGCCTGATTGTTAATGAAGTTGGATTTAAACAAGTTTTAGATGGTACATTTTCTGTTAATTATAAAGAAGAATATGAGGGTGTTGGTATTGATCCTGGGCTTGATAGGTTTACAGCTTCTACTGGCGGTAAAATGTTTAATGGCGATGCTATAAATGAAATTGTTGAGTTTATACATATTAAATCAAAGAGGGATATTGTAAAGAAAAATAGTTATAGCTGGATATTTGCCTTAGCTGCTTTAACTATATATCTTATAGAAGTAGGTTTTAGAAGGAGCGTAAGGAATAAAAAGTAATAAAGGAGTAATAAAAGATGAGCTTTATAGATGAAAATGCAAATTTGGGATTGTTTTTACTAATAATTGTAATAGCAATAACTGTAACAGGATTAACAGTTTTCTATAAAGATAATTTTACTGATATAAATTCTAAATATAATATTAAATTAAAAGAATTAAATAATACTTTTCAGGATTTATTAGGAACTAAATCTGCACTTAATGATACTGCTGAACAATTAGCACTTAAAGCAAAAAGGGAACAGGATTTATCAAAAAAATATTCTGATATAAAAGATGAGAAAGAAAGATTAAAATCTGAGAGGGATGATTTAAACCAACAAGCCCAGGAGCAAAGTGAATCTATAAGAAGCTTAAATGGAACTGTTACCAGACTAAATAATGAATTAAAATCCAAAACTGAAAGAGTTGAAAGTCTTGAAAGTGCAGTTGATTCATTGCAGGATAAAGTAGACTGCTTGAGGGCTGGAAATGCAAATTGTTGAAAAGGCGTTAAAAGAATTAAAAAATGTAATGCTTTTGCTTCACTTTGGAAGCAGAGTAATTGATTCTTTATTATTATTTATCTTCTTTTTATTACTTAGCATAATATTTAAATTTTCATGGTTTTATGTTTTAATTCCATCAATTGGGTATTTAATTTTTTCTTTAGTAATATCTAAAGTAAATAATATATATACAAAAGTAGAAAATAAAGTTCCTGAATTAAATGAACAACTTAGAACTGCAGCAGATAATCTGTATAAATCAAATCCTGTTGTAGATAGCTTAAAAGAAGATGTTGTAAAAAACATGAAAAAAGTAAAAACCTCTTATTTTATTAATGAAAAAATAATTGGTATAAAACTATTAATATTATGTGGCTTGTCTTTTTTAATTGTTTTTTTGTCTTTTATCAATGTAAATTTTGATTTTGATCTTGGAATTGGAAATGAAACTATTTTAAATAAAATAGGCATTAGAAATTATGGACAGGATCCTGTTAAATTAAATTTCTTTTTATCTGAAGGAAATATAAGTGATATATTAGGAAATAAAAGCATTGCAGAGCTTGGGAATAAAGAATTGCAATTAGGAATAGGTCAATTACAAAGTGATGCTGACCTAAGCATTGTTGATGGAGAAAGTGAATTAGATTTTAATCAACCTAATTTTCCAAAAGAGATATATACCAGTTATGACGTATCTTATAATGAAAAAATAGATAAAGAAAATCAAAAGGTTGTAAAGAATTATTTTGACCAAATAATAAGGTGATGCTTAATGAATATTGAAGAAATACAAAAAAGATTTAAGACATTATATGCAGAGATTGGAAGAAGTGTTATTGGACAAGAAGAAGTTGTTGAACAAGTATTAGCTGGAATTTTATGCAATGGACATGTATATGTTGAAGGATACCCTGGACTGGCTAAGACATTACTTGTCAAAACATTAGCCAATATTCTTGATTTAAGATTTAGCAGAATACAAGGAACTCCTGATTTACTTCCTAGTGATATTACTGGCACTTATATAATTGATGAAAGTAAAGGAAAAAAAGAATTTAAATTCCAACCTGGACCAATTTTTTCAAATATAGTATTGGTAGATGAAATTAACAGAGCTACTCCAAAATCACATTCAGCAATGCTTGAGGCTATGCAGGAAAGACAGGTTACTGTTGGTAATTCTACTTATAAACTGGAAGAGCCTTTCTTTGTTTTGGCTACGTCCAATCCTATTGAGCTCGAAGGCACCTTTAATTTGTCAGAGGCCCAAGTTGACAGGTTTTTATTTAAAATAAATATTGGCTATCCTAAGTTTGATGATGAAATTAAAATTGTAGATATGTATGCAGATAAAGATCCTGGTGAAATTAAATTAAGAAAATTATTTTCCAAAGATGAAATTTTAAAATTACAAATGTTAACAAGACAAGTTCCTGTTGCAAATGATATGAAAAAATATGCTGTTGAACTTGTTGATTCAACCAGGAAAAATAAAACTTTAATTGAATATGGTGCAAGTCCTAGGGCAAGCATTAACTTAATTTTAGCTGCAAAAGCAAGAGCAATAATGAATGGAAGAAAATATGTAAGCAAGGAAGATATTAATGTTATGGCACATCCTGTTTTAAGACACAGAATTATATTAAGTTTCGAAGCTGAAAGGCAGAACATTAGTGAAGATGAAGCTATAACTAAACTGATTAAGAAATAAAATATTAAATTTAATTTATTATTCTTACCTTTCCATTATCTTTTTCAATTATTCTTCCATTAACTTTTGTATTAATTAAGTAAATTGTTGAATTTTCTGTTGCTATGACATCAGTTATAACTTCTGAATTTATTAAAGTCATTTCTACATATTCCTGTGTTCTAATTATATTTACTGTGCTATTTTCTATTATTTCTTTTGAATGATCGCTGTTCATTGTTGATCCTGTAAAATTACTATTTCTTATTATTAATGTGTTATTAAAAGAAAATACATTTGGTTCCCATCCATAAATTGTAGTATTAATTAAATTCAATTTGGAATCTGCTATTTTCCATTCTTTATTCTGATAATATTTTCTTTGTAAATCTTCAATAATTACTGTTTCATGTTTTAATGGCAATCCTATTACAACACTTATTGAAAATGCCTCTGCATCCTTAATTGTTATTGTGCTGTTCGGAGGTATACTTGTTCCCCATTCACTTACTGTTGAATTAATTATTACAAATTTTGAATTAACATTGAAATCATCTTTATCAGGGAATTCAAAATAATCTATGTTTGAAGAGAATGACTGATTTACAATTGAATCTTTTGGATAGCATAATTCTAATTCTACATCAACTGAATTTTCCAGAATAACTGTTGAATTTTCGCATATTGTGAAGCCGCCGTATTTGTATAAACCATGATTAATCTTTCCCATTGAATTATCTGTAAATGCCATCCAGATATTGCATTGGCCTTCTTTTATATTGTCTGCATTCAGCATAGAATTATCAAAAAATATCCAATTGAATGATCCTGTACACGGTGTCTGTATTGTCGAATTTTCAACTATTATCTGGCTTTTATCATAAGCTTCTACTGAATACTGGAATGTATAATCTTTATTATGAGTTATTACTGAATTTTTAATTATCAATTTTGAATTATCTTTTAATTTTATATTATTGTTAAAAACATAATCTGAATCTTTTATCTCTAAAATTTCATTTCCAGAAAGAATTATTTCTTTATTATTGAAATCTTTTAAAATATTGCCATTTATTAATTTTTGTGGGTCTCCTGAGAAAAATATTATCAAGAATGCAACTAAAACTATTGCTAAGATTACAAATACCTCTTTTTTCATCTTATATTTAAGAAAATTTCTCTTTTTATCTCTTTCTTTCTGTTATTTTCTAATTCTTATTTGTTAGTATAACAATTATCTAATTTTAAACTTGTTTCCATAATAATTCGAAATATTGTCTAAATGATTCTGCTGTTTCTTTGTTTGCCACTATAAAAATGAAGATTTTTTTATTAATATAATAGTACTTTATTGTCTTATTTGTTAATTAAAAACATATTTTTTTTAAAGTTAAATGAGGTTATATTATACTATATAGAAAAGAAGATTTTTTTTAGTATATTTTTTTAAAGAGTAAATTTATTAATCAGTAATTGATTAAATATCTATGGCAATCAGCACTGATTTTTTAAGACAATTAGAAAAATTTAATTTAGTTATAAGAAAAAAAGTTGCTTCAAGTTTTGTAGGCGAGAGAAGGGCTGATGTAACTGGTTCTGGCTTAATATTCAGGGATTATTCAAATTATTCTTATGGTGATGATTTTAAGAATATAGACTGGAGGGCGTATGCGAAATCAGAAAAATTATATGTTAAAAGATACGAAGAAGACAGGAACTTAACAATTCATATATTGCTTGATTTAAGCGGCAGCATGGATTTTGGAAATAAAATAAAGAAAAGTGATTTTGCTGCAATGATTGCTTTGGGATTTTCTTATATAGCTATGAAGAATAATGAAAAGTTTGTATTAAGTACTTTTGATGATAAACTTGAATTTTTCAGGCCTCAAAAAGGAGCACACCAGTTAGCTTCTATATTGAGATATCTTAATAGCAAACAAGCAAAAGGAATTAGTAGTTTTGAAAAATCTTTAGTTTCTTATAGGAGCCTGATAAATTCAAAAGCAATGGTTATAATAATTTCTGATTTTTTTTATGATACAAATGAAATAAAAAATATACTGCACAGGTATAAGGGAAATAAAATAAAATTAATCCAAGTTCTTGATTCTATGGAAAAGAAAATGGATATTGAAGGTGATTATAACTTAATAGACTTAGAAACTGATGGAAGAATGCATACTTTTGTTGATTCTTTTTTAAAAAAACAATATTTCAATAAATTAGAAATGCATAATGCTTCTATTATTGATGCATGTGGTAGTGTTAAAGCTGATTTTTTCAGTGTTTCAAGTGATGAAGGAATATTTGATGTTTTTTATAAAGTACTGAGTTAATCTATAATCACTGCTTTATCTAATTCTTCTTTTATTGCTTCTATTAATTTTTCTTTGTTTTCTGCATGAATTGTATATAAAACTGAATTGTGATTTACTTCACTTTTAATCTTAACAAATAAGTCTATTCCTGCACCTTTATCAAATGGGGCTCCAGCTATTTTTGCAATCCTGGATATTTTATTGTTGCTGATATAATTTACTTTGCCTGATTTTTTTGCTTTTACTTCATGCTTAAATTTTCCAATCTGAATTTCTTCTGGTTGAATATTTGGATTGCCGCCTTGTGCTTTTATAATTTCCTGCATTTTCTTATATGCTAATCCTGATTCTAAGATTTCCAATGCTTTCTTTTGTGAATTTTTTATTCCTACCATGTCTAAAATTATTCCAGCCATGCAAACTGCCTTATTTTTTAGATCTAATGGGCCACGATTCTGCAATATTAATAAAACATCTCTTGCTTCTAATGCCGGACCTATACCATTTCCAATTGGATGTGAGCCATCAGTTAAAATCACTCTTATTTTCATGCCTAATTTTTTTCCAATTTTTATAAATTTCTTTGCTAATTTTCTACCCTGCTTAACATCTTTTATTTTTGTCTCTTTTCCTATTGGAATATCTATTAAAATGTGGGAAGAATCAACAGCTGATTTCTTTGCAAGTATTGAAGCAAGTAAAATACCTTCAGGATCTAAATCCAAAATACGTTCTAATTTTATTAATTTGTCATCTGCTGATGCTAAGTCCAGTGTTCCACCCCACACCATACAAGCATTTGTCTTTTTAACTATTTTCATTATTTCTTCTTTTGAATGAGAAACAGGAGCTAATATTTCTACGCAGTCTGCTGTTCCTGCAGGACTAGTGATAGATCTTGTAGATGTTTTTGGCATTGTCAGACCTGCAGCTGCTATAATTGGAACTATAATTGGGGTTGTACGATTATTTGGTACTCCCCCAGAACAATGTTTATCTACTACGAATTTTTTATCAAACTTTAATTTTCCACCATTTTTACTTATTGCCTCTGTAAGATAAACTGATTCATCTAAACTCATTTTGTTAATGTAACAAGCTGAAATAAAATAAGTTGTTTCAACTTCTGTTAATTTATTTTCTACTAAATCTTTTATTATAGAATCAATCTCTTCTTTATTAAGAGGATTATTATCTAATTTCTTTTTTATGAACTCCAGGGATTTTGGTTTTGGTTCGACACATATATCAATAAACTCTTTATTCTTTAAATTTAATTTTTCAATAATATCCAAAAATAATCCTATTTCTGATTTATTTATATCTTTTTTACTGTATGAAATATCTACTGCAGCTATTATTTCTTTACTTCCTTTTTTTATTTTTATTCTATCTAAAGCTTGTAAATCCAGCAATGTTGCATCTTCATGATTTAATATTGCTATTAATGGTCCTTTTGTTGCAATATTAACAACTTTAACTTTGAATCTCATTTTTTAATGGAAAATACTCCTTTATTATTGTTATTAAAACTGATAGTATGATTGGACCTATAATTAAACCTATAAAACCAAATATCTTGATTCCGCCTATTACACCAAGAAGGACTATTATTGGATGTATTTTTGATTTGTTTCCAATTATCTTTGGTCTTAAGAATGTTTCAATTCCACTTACTATTAATCCTAAAATAACTATTGCAATTGCCTGGTCTAAATGATTTTGCAGATATTTAAAAACTGCCAATGGACCCCATATAACTGCTGGCCCCAATAATGGAATGAATACTGAAATAGCAATTATTAAGCTAAATATAAATGGGTTATTTATCCCAATTAACTTAAATCCAATTAAAGATACTAAAAACATTATTATTGCTGTTACAAAAGAACCATACAAAATCGAGAATATTGAATCGCCGATATGGGTTAATAGTTCATCTTTCTTTTTTATTGGGAGGGCTTCTCTAATATTTTTAATTAAATATTCTCCTATAATTAAGAAATAATAAAGTGCAAATGCAGCTATAAACAAAGATAAAAATGTATTTGCAACACTTAATATGAATACTGAAGCTTGTCTTTTTATATATTCACTTGTAACTTTTGTTCCTTCTGAGATATAATGACTAAGTTCTTTACTTGAGGTGTAGCTTAATATTATCTGTTTTGTATCTTCTATCAATTGTTTGTTATTTATAATTGAAACTGATTCCTGAAATAAAGAATTTGCTATAAATCCTAATGGAATGAAGATAATTAAGATTATTACTAATGTAACAAACAAAGCGCTTATTCTTTCACTCTTTATTTTATTCCTTATTTTTTTATGCAATGGGTAAAATAAATATGCTAATATTGCTGCTGATAATATTGCTGCTATATATGGTTTAATTATCAGATAAGCTAAATAAGATAGTATTGCCAAGAATACTAATAAATAATATTTATTAAACTCCTTTTTTTCCATATAATAACTTGTTTAAAAGCATTTATAAGTTTTTTTGATTTAGTTTTATAATATGTGTGGAATAATTGGAGTATTTAATATTAAGGATTCTGAGAAATTAGTTAGAAAAGGCTTAGAAATAATGAGACATCGTGGCAAAGATGGATATGGGTTTTATGCCAAAGACAAATATGCGCTTGGACATTGTTTACATGCTGTTGTTGGTAATGTTAAGCAACCGTTGATTGACAGACGATATGATAGAATATTTGCTGCGAATTGTGAAGTGTATAATTGGAAGGAACTTTCTAGTAAATATAAAATTAAAGTAAGGAATGATGCTGAACTATTCTATAAGTTATTAGAAAGAGAAGATGTCAATAAAATACTTTCAATAATTGATGGTGATTATGCTTGTGCTTATTTAAAAAATAATAAACTATATTTATTCAGGGATTTGTTTGGAGTAAAACCTGTCTGGTATGCACAAGAGAATGATGGATTTGCCTTTGCTTCTGAAAAAAAAGTTTTAGAGAATATGGGATTTAATTGTATATTTGATCTGAATCCAAGAAATATTCTTGTTTATGATATCAAGAGTAAGAAAATCAAATTCATACAGAGAGAATTTTTTTATATAAAACCAGAGCATAATATCGAATATGCGGTAATGCGAAATGAGACTAAAGGACTGTTAATTAATGCTATTGCCAAAAGGATTCCTGACTGCAAATTTGGATTATTATTTAGTGGTGGTGTGGATTCTGCAATTATTGCTTTAATATTAAAACAGCTTGGAGTTGAATTTACGTGCTATATTTGTGTTTTAGAAGAAAAAGAATTTTCCAAACCTAAAGATCTTGAATATGCTGAAGCAATTGCTAAAAAATTAAATTTAAAATTGGAAATTATTAAGGTTAAACTAAAAGATGTTGAGACTAATTTAAGTAAAATTGCAAATATAATTGAATCAAGCAATGTTACTAAACTTGGAGTTGCTTTGCCTTTTTATTTTGCTACTAAAAAAGCCAGAAAAGATGGTTGTAAGGTCATATTATCTGGTTTAGGAAGTGAAGAAATTTTTGCAGGATATGAAAGACATAAAGATAGTAATGATATAAATAGTGAATGCAGATCTGGATTGTTTTGGATTTATGAAAGAGACCTTTATCGCGATGATGTCATAACGATGTGCAATAATGTCGAGTTAAGGGTTCCATTTTTAGATAAATCTTTAGCTGATTATGCTTTAAAAATCCCTGCTAAATTTAAGATAAATGAACATAATAAATTAATTTTAAGAGAAATTGCTATTGAGTTAGGATTAGACAAGGAATATGCATTACGTAAAAAAGTTGCTGCTCAATATGGAAGTAATTTTGATAAAGCTATTGATAAACTTGCAAGAAGGAATAAAAATGAGACTAAGTCTGAATATGTAAATAAATTTTACAATAAACCTAATCTGAAACTTGGAGTATTATTTTCTGGTGGAAAAGATAGTTGTTATGCTATGCAGGTTATGGTAAGACAAAATTATAAAATTGAATGTTTAATTTCTATGAAAAGCAAAAATAAAGATTCATTTATGTTTCATACACCTAATATAGACATTACGAAAGTACAGGCTAAGGCTATGGATATTCCTATAATATTTGGTCAAACTTATGGTGATAAAGAATCTGAATTGAAAGATCTGAAAAAAACTTTAAAAAAAGCAATTACTAAATATAAAATTCATGGGATTGTTACTGGTGCTTTATTTTCAAGATACCAAAGGGACAGGATTGAGAAAATATGTGATGAACTTGGATTAAAAGTATTTTCTCCTTTGTGGCATAAAAACCAGGAAGCTGAATTAATGGAAATAGTAAAAGAAGGTTTTGAGGTTATAATTATTAAAATAGCTGCTGATGGTCTTGATGAGAACTGGCTTGGAAGAAAAATAGATGAGAAGACTATAACGGACTTGAGAAAACTATGTGATAAAAATGGAATAAATGTTGCTGGTGAGGGCGGCGAATATGAATCATTAGTTTTAAATGGTCCAATGTTTAAGAAAAAAATAATTATTATGGATTCTGAGAAAATTATGATTGATAAATACGAAGGAATTTATAAAATTGATAAAACTAAATTGATTGGTAAGTAATCTATTTTCTTTTTGATTTTTCTGTTTGTTTCTCCAGAATACTTGGAGAAGGGTTGAGTTTTAGTACGTAATGGTTTCGAATGCAAAATTTAGACCCTTAGTGAGCCACAGAACGCCCTAGCACCATGATAGATTTTTACGATGTTATTTTCATGGTCTGGCTCTTCGATATATTTTTGTTAAAAAAATATTTTCTACATCATCAGCCGTTGTTTGAAGAGAATCGAATTAGACATAACTCTTTATATACGAAGTCATAGATATAATGGGCTTATGACTGTTATAAAACCAAAATAAGCTGTGCCATAACCTCCTTTTCTGTAGTCATTTTTAAATAATAAAACATTTGATTTTCATAGAAGGAAAATAAGAATTCAATTTTTGTATAGAAAGATCATAATTATTTTATTAAATAGAGAATTCTTTCCAAAATTATGTAAATTTTATAAGCAACACATATTAATTTTAAAATTAAATCTATTTTATGGATATTATTTATAATTTACAAAGAGAAATGTTAAGAAGGGGATATAGTCCAAAAACAATTCAAACATATACTTTTTGTATCAAAAATTTCCTAAAGTCCTGTAAAAAAGACTTGAATAAAATAACAAAATCTGATATCAAACATTATATTGATAAATACGTAGATAAAAACAGTGCAGGAAATACAATAAATGTTCATTTGAATTCAATTAAATTTTTGTTTGAGGAAATGCTAAATAGAAGATTAACATTAAAAATTAAGTATTCAAAAGTTCCAAAGACTCTGCCTGTATTCTTAACAAAAGAGGAAGTAATAAAATTATTTGGTGTAATTGAAAATGAAAAACATAAACTAATTTTAGAATTAATATATTCAGCAGGTTTAAGAGTTTCTGAAGTAATAAATCTTAAAAGAGAGGATTTGGAATTTGAAAGAAATATAGGTTTGGTAAGAAAAGGGAAAGGAAGAAAAGACCGTCCATTTATTATTGCTAAAATTATAGAAACGAAATTAAAAGAATATGTAGATAAAAATTGTTTAAATGTAGATTCATATTTGTTTTTTGGAAAAAATAAAAATAAATTAACTGTAAGGACTGTGCAAGAAATAGTAAAATATGCAGCTAAAAAAGCAGGAATTAATAAGAAGATTCGCCCACATTCATTAAGGCATTCATTTGCCACACATTTAATTGAAAATGGATATGATATAGCAACTGTACAACCATTGTTATGACATAATAGTGCTGAAACAACATTGATGTATGTACATATGTCAAATCCAAAAATGATTAATGCAAAAAGCCCGTATGATGAGATTAATGTTCTTTAACTTAAAATAGAAACTACTGATTTTTGCAATATAAATACAATTATTATTAATGTTATTGACCAATGTGCTAAACCATATGCTGCACTTACAATGTATAATCCGCAAAATATATCAGCTAAACTTATTGGATCTCCAAACAAAGTAAATATTACACCTTTAATTATTAAATAAACAGCCATTATAATTACAAGTGTTTCTGGAAGATAAGAAACTAAAAGTAAAGAAACTAATACTAATAAATCCGTAATTCCCAATAATTTTAATATCATGTGAAAATTGTTTTATATTTAATTTATTTCGATCTAAAAGATTATAATTCTTCATATACATCTTCGAAATATTTAATTAAACCTGCCAGTTTGTCCAGGTCTGCAGAATTTAACTTTCCAGGCTGTATCTGTTTAAGCTCCCTTATATTATTATAAGCATCCGGGATTTCTCTTTGCAACCTTAATATTGGCCTTTCTGAAGGTTCATTTCTAACCAGTGCTTCTATAGCACTAATAGCATTTTTTAAATTATTATTAAATAATTTTTCTTTATTCATATCTGTTATGCTAATGCCATCTCTTTCCAAAGATAATTCTACTTCTTTGCTGCAGTCTTTTAATTCTTTTAATTTTCCAAGAACCTCATTTTTTGTTACCATAGAATTTTGAATATAGAAGTTATTTAAATCTTTTTGGGTAGGAGAAAACAAAGATTATTGTTAGTTAAAACATAATTGGATATTATAATTAAATTCAGATTCTTTTTATTTTATTAACTAATTCTTTTATTTTATTATTTTCTATTTTAGATTTTTTAAATTCATTTAAGATAATATTAACACTTTCTTTATCTTGTTTTGCTATATTTATTAATGCGGATATTCCGCTGTCAACTCTTGGTTCATCTTTATAATTTATAATTTCTTTTATCCCATTTATTAAGCCAGCTATCAAATCCTTAATAATCTCTTTTGGTATTGGCTTAGAAACATAAGTATAATCTAAAGCTATACGGTTCAATGAATCAAAAGACATTATTTTTATAATCTTGCTTTTATCATTTGCTGCTTCTTTTAAACCTGAGACAACTGAAGTCTTATATTTGCTTTCCATAATATCCAATCCATGCAAGGCTCCAGCACAATTAGATCTTATATTTTCATTTTTGTCTTTTTTTAATAAACTAATTAAAATTGGAATTAATTCTTCAGGCCATGATAAATCAAAAGCTGTTAATTCATAAATAGCAGATGAAGTGCCTTCCCTAATTATCTGATCATTATCTTCTAATAATTCTTTTACTTTTTTCCAATCAGTTTCATAATATTCTTTTGTTAATTTAAATGCTGCATTTTTCTTAATATTATTATCCTTACTTTCTAATTCTTTTTTGTATTGTTGCAAGCTTTCCATTATTTCTTTATTGAATCAGCTATTAACTGGGATATATCAATTTTTGCATTTTTGTTTGGTATTGTATTTGTTGTTATTATTGATTTTGTTGATTTTTTAATTTCTTCATAAACTTTTTTATCTGCAAATATTCCATGTATTCCAATTACATTTATTGATCTTGGCTTTAATTTTTTTATATTTTTTATTGCTTCTAATATTGTGTTTCCTGTTGAAATAATATCATCTATTATTATTACTTCTTTATTTTTTATTTCTATACCATTTACAGCAGAAACTTTTACTTTTGTTGAACTAAATCTTTCTTTTTTTAATATTGAAGCTTCTGCATTTATTTCCAATGCTATTTTTTTTGCCCACTGATAACTTTCTAAGTCTGGTCCAATTATTACCGGGTTTTTGAAATTTTTTGAGATAAATTTTTTTATTATTTCATTTGCAGTTAATTTTTTTGTTTTTGTATTAAATACTTCATTTAGTGAATTAAACCTATGCAAATGCGGATCGATTGTTATAATTTCGTCTACACAACTTAATAAAGAACCAACTATTCTGCTTGAAACTGCTTCTCCCGGATTAAATCTTTTATCCTGCCGTATATATGCTAAATATGGAATAACCAATTTTATATTTCTGCATCCTAATTCTTTTGCAGTATGACAGGCAAATATTAATTCCAATAATGCATCATTAGAAGGATGTAATGTCTGGATTAAGATTATTTCTTTATTTTTCAATTCTGCATTGAATTTAACATATAATTCTCCATCTGGAAATTTATTAACTTTTAGTTCAGAATATTCACAATTTAGAATTTTTGAAATATTTTTTGCTAATTCTCTTGAATTTGAACAACCTATGATTAACATTTTTACCTCTTAATAATCTTAATAATATAACTATTATATAACAATAACGCTTTTAAATTTTATTTATCTCTTTTTAATATGCAATATTGTTAAGAAAAATTATTCCTGGTAATAATCACAACCAATTACTAAACATAATTCTGCTTTTTTCAATTCTTTGCCTAAGTAAGCTGCATGTTGAAATTCATTAAACCATTTTTTATTATTTTTTTCTGAATATTCAAATATTGCATGATAAATATCCTGTGCTTTTATTCCTCTAAATTCTTTTAATATAACATTTTTGTAATCACAAACAGCAGCACCAATTTCTAAAGTGTCATGGTAAAGACGAATTAATATGTAACAACCATTATCATTTTTATGATCTTTGTAGCCATCATAAGACTTACATTTTATTAATTCAAAATCTTCGGCTATATTCTTATCTTTTACCCAGCTTGGTCTGTATGATTTATTTTCTTCCATGTAATTGTAAATTTATTCTTATTTATAATTTTTGTTCTTTTAGTTCTTAACACCATATATCATAGAAAGTTATATAAATCAATTAAGTAAGAATCACTTAATGGTTTTTGAGGATTTAACAGGCCCGATAAGCGCTAAGAAGCATCCAGTAAAAGTATTTTTTTTGGGAATATTTTTTGCTTTTGTTGCTTCTGCTTTTAGTATGTGGATATTTAAACAAGAAGCAAGTTTGGTTATGGTGTTTTTAGTTGTATTAATGGCAATGCCTTTGATGTATTTTACGTTAAAAGAAGAGGAAGAGGAAGATTGGGTGATTGATACTGAAGCCAGTATATTAAATGAGCATGGAAAAGCTGTAAAATTCTTATTTGCCCTTTTTCTTGGATTTGTAGTTGGTTTTGCATTTGTGTATGTTGTGCTGCCTGATGATTTAGTTCATGCACTTTTTGGAATACAATTAGTTACTATAGATAATATTAATAGCAATGTAGTAAGAAACCTGGGGATTGGCGGGGTGACTTTTATGGGAAATTTAGGAAGTATTGATAGTGCAGTTATAAGTGGTAAATTAACTTCAAGTGAAGCTTTTACACTTATATTAATTAATAATCTCAAGGTAATGTTTTTTTGTTTAATATTTGCATTTTTCTTTGGTGCAGGTGCAATTTTTGTACTTGCCTGGAATGCTTCTGTTATTAGTGCTGCTATTGGAACTTATTTTAGGAATGGATTAGCAAATTATGCGCATCTTGTTGGTCTGGAAAGGATTGCAATACATTTGCAATTGTTTGTTGCTGGTGTCTTAAGATATATGACCCATGGAGTTTTTGAAATTATAGGTTATTTTATTGCAGCATTAGCTGGAGGAATAATCTCTATGGCTTTGGTTAATCATGGAACAAAAAATAAAGGATTTAGAAAGATTGCTATTGATGTTTCTATTTTAATTGTAATTGGTTTCTTATTTTTAGTTATAGGTTCTTTTGTGGAGGTATTTATTACACCATTATTATTTTAGAAATATGAATGAAGAATTAATAAAAAGGAAAGAGAAACTTTTGAAGGTCTTTAATAAACAGTGGTTTCAATACTTAATTTTATTATTCATAATCGGGATTGGGTGGATTATCAGAAAACAACCAATAAGCAAGTTAATTGATGCAACAACTGGGAAATTTATATCTATTGAATTAGATTCAACTTTGTATCTAAGATATGCTGAATATATTGCTGAACATGGCAAATTATTTGCTATTGATACATTAAGGTATTCTCCTTTTGGGGCAAATGTAGACATAACTGTATTTTCCTCTTATTTTGTAGCTTATCTTTACAGAGTTTTAAAATTTTTAAATTTTGATGTTAGTATTGGGTTAGTAAATAATTATTATCCTTTAATTGCAACTGCTATACTTAGTGTATTTTTATTTTTATTTGTAAGAAGAGCATTTGACTGGAGAGTTGGTTTATTATCTGTATTATTTTTAAATATAATTCCTTCATTTTTATTCAGGAGCATGGGCGGCAGCACTGACCATGATATTTTAGCATTAATGTTTTTAGTAATGACATTTTACTTTTATTTACTGGCTTTGCAATCTAAGAAATTTAAATTTAATATTTTATTTGGTGCAATTGCAGCACTTACTGCTGGTTTAGGAATGCTTACTGCAGGTTCTATTAATTTCTTTTTTATGACTGCTTCTGTATTTGTATTAGTTGAAATAATATTTAATAAATTTAATAAGACAGATCTAACAGTTCTTGGTTCTTTTCTTATTATATTTACAATATTAATTGTTGGAATGGGCAGAACTTCATTTTTAGGATTAATAACATCTTTTACAACTGGCTTTCTTTATTTTGGTTTAATTGCCGGCTTGTTTTATCTTTATATTTATCCCAGTAAGAAATTTAATTCATTTTTAGCAAGAATTTCATATCTTAAGAATTTCCCTGCAGGCATTTTTTCTTTAATTTTATGTGCAATAATTGTATTTTTATTTTCACTAATATTTTTTGGTTCTAATTTTATTCTGGATAAATTACTTGCACTTTCCCAGACACTATTTAAAACATTTTCATTAACCCGATGGGTATTGACTGTTGCAGAAAATAGAAGGCCTTATGTTGAAGACTGGTTTGGACAATATGGCATGCTCATGGTTTATGCATTTATGTTAGGTTCTGCTGTTTTATTTTATGATGCAGTTAAAAAAAGCAAAAAAGCAAAATACTTAGTTGTTGCATATCTTATCTTTATATTTTTATATATTTTTTCCAGATATTCTGGTAATAGTATTTTTAATGGTGAATCAAATATTTCACACTTGTTATTTTTTGGCTCACTGATTCTTTTTATTTTAACAATGTTAATATATTATTTTTATGCTTACTACAAAGAAAAAGAAGAATTTTCAGCATTAACAACTTTTGATAAAAAACACACTTTAATGTTGGTATGGGCTGTTGTTATGATACTAATTGCTACAACTGCGATAAGGTTTTTATTTGAATTTACCTTAGTTGTTGTTGTTTTGGGAGCTTATTTTATAATTTCCTTAACTGATTATGTTTTAAAATCTGAAAATAAAAATTTACTTTTGATAATTTCTATAATTATTATTCTGACATTTTTAATAAATCTGCTTAATCTTAATACAATGGTTAAAATTTTATTATTTATTGTGTTAACTTCAACTGTGGTTTACTTTTTGTATTATAAAAATAATTTAAAATTTGCAGGTTATATTATTTTAGTATTATTGTTATTAATTTTAATATCTCCATTTTCTTTTGCAAAAGGGATACTTGTTAATTATTATTCAGTAAGTGATGCAACTTCAAAATTTGCTGGTCCTGGTTATGATACTCAATGGCAATATGCTGGAAAATGGGTTAGGGAAAATACTCCTGAAAATTCTGTATTTGCACATTGGTGGGATTATGGTTATTGGGTTCAGAGCGGATTCCAAAGACAAACAGTTACAGATGGCGGTAATTTCTATGGCTGGTGGAATTATTTAATGGGAAGAAATGTACTTACTTCAATAAAAGATGAAGATTCCCTTGGTTATTTATATGCACATAATGCAACTCATTTATTAATTGTTGGAGATGAGATTGGAAAATACCCTGCTTTTTCTTCAATAGGAAGCGACCAGAATGGTGATAGGTTTTCTCAAATTCCTACATTTACAATTGATCAGAATTTAATGCAGAAAACAAGGGATGGAACTTTATATTATTTTAGAGGAGGATTTGGATTAGATGAAGATTTAAAATACGGAGATAAAGTCTTACCCAGGGGTGCAGCTGTTATTGGTGCAGTTGTTATTCCTGTTCCCAATAATAATTCAATTGGACAACCTAAAGCAGTTCTTATGTACAATGGCCAACAATTTGCATTAAGTATTAAATGCCTTTATTTAGATAAATTATATGAATTTGAAAACTATGAATATGGTGCATGCTTTAAAATGCTGCCTGTATTTAATGAAAACAACCAGGCTAATCTTTTTACTGCTGGTTTATTTTTATCTCCTAAAGTTTCAGAAAGCACTGTTGGAAGATTGTATATATTAAATGAAAATTCACAAATATTTGAACTTGTATATGATGATAGCAGTACTAGAATACCTTTATCGATTTACCAAGGAAGAATGCTTGGGCCTATTAAAATCTGGAAAATCAATTATCCTGATAACTTTTCATTAAGTGAAGAAAAATTTAATTATTATCTAAGGACTAGCTATCCAGACCAAGCTTTATTAAATCCTTTTTAACATGAGTAACCGAATTCCAACCAAATGGCTGTATTTACCAGTTATCTTATTATTCATAAATTTCTTTTACAGAATAATTAATCAGGGAAAAATGCTTAAATATTTTCCAGTTGATTATAATAATGATGGTAGTTCTTACATGGCTCAATTATTCTTTTTAAAAACATGTGGATTTCATAATTTTTGCAGTTATTGGTATAATGGATTTGTTAATTTCTTACATAGCCCACCAGGATGGTATTTATTCACATTACCTATTTTTAATTTATTCCAAATTGTAAATGTTGCAACTTATCTTAGTATGATTTTAATGTTTATTATTTCATTTTTAATAGTATATTTTTTGTATGGAAAAATTGGCTTAACAAGATTTGAGAGAACTGTATTTTTTATATTCTTTTTTGGAAATGCAATAGCAATTGGGAATTTTATTAAACTTATAAGAGTCCATGAATTATTTGCGTGGATGAATTTTCTTTTATTTTTCTTTTTAATTTTTTATTTTAAAGACAAAAAAATTGACTGGAGATATTCTTTAGTAATTCCAAGTTATGCATTTATTTTATTAAGTTATCAAAGTGTAGGTGCAATAGCTTCTATTTTATTTTTATCAATATTTTTAGTTAAAAAAGGAAGGGAAAGAATCTACGTTTTGTTATCTGCTGTAACACCTTTAATAATTACATCATTCTGGTGGATTCCATTTGTCCTTAGAATAAATGAAGGTGGAATACTTGGATTTCAGCAGGCTATTTGGGTGTGGCGTTTTGATACATTAAATCTTTATACAAGTATTTTTGCAGCTATAATTCCTATAGTTTTGTTTATTCTTTTTTATATTTATTTCAAACAATCCAATAATAAGAAATGGGATTTATTTTTTTATCTTCCAATATTGTTGCTTAATTTAATATTCTTTCTGAGGTTGCATCCTTTTATTCCTATATTTGGAAATATTTTTCCAGACCCATACTTAGTTTTTTTCATATTCTTTATTATTTTCTTATTTTTTAAGATTAATTTTTTAAAGTATAAATTTTTAAGATTTGTTCCTTATATTTTATTGATATTAATTATAATCAGTATATCTTTTAATATATTTAGAACACCTTTCTTTGTTGAGCCTAATAGTGATATAAACAAAGAGATAGAATTTTCTCTCAGCAATGTGAATGGTTCTTTTGTTCTGCTTGGTGATTTTGGTTCTAAAATCCATTCTAAAGGCATTTATTCTTATGCACCTACAAAATATAACATCTCTACTTCCTCTGGTTGGTATCCCGAAGTTGTACAAAAGGATTATCTTGAAAACCTTAATATTGCAGATGAATCTTTTAATAAAAGAGATTGCGGCACTATGATTAAAACATTAATTATTTACAATACAACTGAAATTATAAGCTTAGATTCCGGATGTAAGTTTTTAAATGATTGTGGGCTTAGAGAAAAGGTTAAAAAAGAGCATGTTTGCCTTTATTCTATAAACTAAAATGCGCAATATTTTGCTTACTGTAGATTTAGAAGAATTTGTCACACCTGCAGAAGTAGGTATGGATATAAAAAAAGATGAATTATTTAATATTTCTATAGAAGGATTTAATAATTTAATTAAAATTCTATCTAAATATCCTGATATAAAAGTAACATTTTTCACAACACTTGAATTTGCTGAAAAATCAAAATCTAAATTGAAAGAATTATTAAATTCAGGGCATGAAATTGCACTTCATGGTTTGTATCATAATACTTCATTATTAAAAATGGATAAAAAAGATGTTAAAAAAGAACTTCTATTGGCTAAAAATAAATTAGAAAAGATGTTTAATATTAAAGTAAAAGGATTCAGGTCTCCGCAAATGAAAGGCATAGATCTAAAATTACTTAAGGAAATTGGGATAAAGTATGATAGTTCTTTGCATCCTACTTATGTCCCTGGTAAGTATAATAATTTTTTTAAAAAAAGAGAAAGATTTTTTGATAATATATGGGAAGTACCTGTTTCTGTTGTGCCAATAATAAGAGCACCATTTTCCTGGGTTTGGTTTAGAAATTTTGGATTGAATTATGCAAAAATATGCACTAGATTAGTTTTTATTGACAAAGATTATGTTAACCTTTATTTTCATCCATGGGATTTTGTTGATATAAATAAAAAACCATTTGCAGGGAATATTTCAAAAGTAATACTTAGGAATTCTGGAAATAGAATGATTAAAAAATTTGACAAATATCTTAGCTGGTGTGAAAATAACTTTAAATCAATTACTATGGGTGAATATGTAAATGGCTGCAGATAAACATTTTAATCAGGTTTCTTATAATTATGATAAAAAAAGGTCTAAAGGTGTTTTAGGTTATTTAGTTTCAAGAGAAATGAAAATGATAATTAATAAATTAAACCCTGAGAAAAAAGATTTCATACTTGATGCTGGGTGTGGAAGTGGTTTTTATTCTAAAATTATATCTTATTTTAATTCTAAAATTTTTGGGATAGACTTATCTGAGAATATGATAAAAATATATAATTCAAATGGATTTAATGGGGTTGTTGGGAATATAGAAAATTTACCATTTAAAAAAAGATTTAATAAAGTTTTATGTGCTGGTGCTTTGGAATTTGTTATTGATCCTAATAAAACTATTAATTCTTTTAATAATGTTTTAAAAGATAATGGGGAATTTATTCTTCTTTATCCAAGATTTAATCTTTTTGGATTGCTTTACAAAATTTATCATTTAATGCATAATGTAAAGATTAATTTGTTTAGTTTAAATGGAATAAAAGGACTTTTGTTTAATAATGGATTTAAAGTTGTTTTTATTGGCAAGCCTAATTTATTATCTGGAATAATTGTTGCAGTTAAATATATTGACAAATAAAATAATTAGATTTTTTAAATGTTTGTTGTTGACTGACAGTAAACTACTTTTAACCTAAGAATTCATGTGGTTTAGTGTATAGAAACAATTAAAAGCTTTGACTAAATTTCTTAAGTTTAATGATAAATGATCAAGATTATTTGTGGAAATTACAGGAAAATGATTTTTGGCATAAAAATAAAGATAGAATTTTAATAAAATTAGTAAAGCCTGGAACTGTTTTAGATATTGGAGCTGGAACAGGTTCTTTTTCTATAAAACTTGCAAAGCTTGGAATGAAAGTTACTTACATAGATGCTTCAGAAAAATATTATAAGATTGCTAAAGCCAAGGCTCAAAAAGAAAAAGTAAATATAAAATTCTTGAATAGATATTTTCCTTCTAAAAAAATTAAAAATAAATATGATAATATTATAATAAGCGGCTTTATAGAACATATTGAAGATGATGCTAAGTTATTAAAAGATATTTATAAATTACTTAATCCAAAAGGCAGGATAATACTTTTGACTTCTGCTTATCCTTTTTTATATTCTAATTTTGATAAATCTGTAGGACATTACAGAAGATACAAGAAAAGTGAACTGCAGAACAAAATGGAAAAAGTTGGTTTTAATGTTAAATTTTTGAAATATTGGGATATTTTAGGAATTCCAATATTATTTATTACGAAAATTATAGGAAAGATTCCTGTTGAAACGAATAGTTTGGATAATAAAATTTTAAATTTTTTACTTGATAAATGGTTTATTATTTTTGAAAATAAAATGGTTATTCCTGTTGGGCTTGATTTAATTGCAATGGGCGAGAAATAATTACTAAATATTTAATACGAAACTTTTATAATATAATTATTTATAACATGATAATGTCTAAAATGGTTGATTATTCAATTATTATACCTGCATACAATGAGGAAAAGATAATTGCAAATACTATAGATGAAGTATTTAAGTTTTTTAAAAATATAAACAGGTCTTTTGAAATAATTATTGCAAATGATGGCTCTAAAGATAATACTGCAAAGGTTGTAAATTCAAAAATTAAGAATTATAAACAATTAAGATTAGTGAATAACCATGTTAATATGGGAAGGGGTGAAGCTCTAAATAATGCAATAAATAACTCTAATGGCAAAATAGTTGTATATATTGATGCAGATTTGGCAATAGACTTAGAATTATTTCCTAAACTAGTGAATGCAATAGAGAAAAATAATGTTGATATTGCAGTTGGCTCTAAACATATGAAAAATTCTGTTGTTGAATATCCTAAATTAAGAAGGCTTTTTAGCAAGGCTTACTCTATGCTGACAAGAATTTTGTTAGGAAGCACAATAAGGGATTACCAATGCGGTTTCAAGGCCTTTAAAAAAGAATCAATAATCAAAATAATTCCTTATATTAAAGCAAAGAAATGGTCATGGGATACTGAAGTCATAGTAAAAGCACAATGGCTTGGCTATAAAGTTCAGGAACTGCCTGCCAAAGTTGTAAATATTTATGGGAGGGAAAGCAAGGTTCATTTAATTAAAGATATAAAAAACATGGGCAGTGAATTATTAAGGCTATTTTTTGAAAGAATTACCTTTAAACCTAAAAATTAGATTTTTTTTGCTATAAATACCATATCTATCTGCTTATTTATAAGTGCTGAAATGAAATATAATAAAGCGAGTAGTCCCTTTTTAACAAAATTTCCTTCTACTGTGTGAATTGGTAAACTATCCTGTTTATAGTCCAGGATTTCGAAACTTCTCTCTTTTAATAATTGTTCCATATTTCTTTTAGTAAAGTGATAATTGTGGTACATATGGAAAACTTCTTTTGTTGGATTTTTAATTAAACCAAAACTTAATTTATAAATTAAATTTGCAAGATTATGTAATAAACTTTTGCCATTTGGTGTTTGTATTAGTAATAAACCATTTTTATTTAAGAGGTTTTTAGCTGCATCCAATACTGCATTTGGGTCTGTAGTGTGCTCAAAGAAATCAAGCATTGTGACAACATCAAATTTTTTATTTTTTGGTAATCTATACAATTCCATATTATATACAGGAATGTTAAATTTTTCTTCTACAAATGTTTTTGAATATTCTGATATGTCGCATCCAAATGGCTTAAAATTTTCTTTTTTTGCTAAATATAAAAATGTGCCTTGTCCACAACCAACATCAAGCAATCTTCCCTTTGCTCCCAATTCTTTTAATCTTATTAATCTTTTTCTAAAATTCTGAAGTTTTTTAGTCATCTTATTTGACATTATATCATTATAATCTGAAAAGAACTGGATATGCTGTTTTGTAAAATAATCCTGGCTGTATAATTGCTCTGGTTTTAATTTTAAAGAATCCTGGTCTATATATCTTAAACCACAATTTTCACACTTAATTACATTATAATCTTTTAAACTGAAATCAACTTTTTGATTTTTTGATTTGCATACATCACAATTTTGCTTCATTAATCGGTCACTAACTGATGTTTATATAAACTTTTCTATTCAAAATTTCTGATTATCAGAAATAATAAAGTTATCAAGAAAAATATGCTTATAATAATTCCTACTTTGTTTTTTGAATCATATTCTAATGTTATAATATTATTTCCTTCAGGTACATTCAATTGTATTAATTCTGTATTGCTTTTTTCTAATTTAATTTTTTTATTTTCTATAAATCCATTCCAATAGGGGTGATATGCAATTTTTATTATTAGCTTAACTTCGTTTTTATTTTTATTAATTATAGAAATTTTTAATTCCTGTTCACTTTTTTTTATTATGTTAAAATCAATATTATCACCTTCAACAAATGAATTTTTAAAATTCCTGATAGAATATACTGAGTATGTTTTGAATTCTTTTTCTAATCTAAAATCAGGATCTTTATTTAATAAGTTTTTCATTTCAGGTTCTATTGTCAATAAATATTTAGAATTAAAATGCAGCATTTTTTCTTTTATTTCTAGAGAAGTTATATTGTTTCTTGGAATGCTAAATACTCTTAGATTGTCTGAACTTAAATATTTCTCTATAGGATAATAACTGGAAACCCATGTGCTTAATATGCTTGAATTTGTGTACAAAGGAGTCAATGCCAAAATTGTGCTTTGTGAGGATATTTGGCCATTAAATGTTACAGGATCAATTATACTATCTGTTTCATTTAAGTTTTCTTTTAACCAAGACCATAATTCTATTGTTTCATCATGTATTTCTGCTTGTGGGAATGTTTGTGGCACTTCTTTTCCAGGCAAATATAAATTGTTAAATATTACCATCAATAAAAAACTTAATATCAACAAATATTTTATTAAATTTCTTATTAAATCTTTTTTTATTACTTTTTTAATTATTATTGATAAATAGAATGCTGCAAATATGTATAATGATATTCTTGCATAATATACAAATTTATAAGAAACTATTCCTTTTAAAAATGGAATTTTATTTCCTATTGCAAATAAAAACCAAAATCCACTTCCTATTATAAGCATGAATACTAAAAATAATAATACAATATCTAAAAAATTCTTAAATTTTTCATGATTTCTTAATTTAATATAATAATAAATGCCTAATATTCCAAGAACATCTATAATTATTGTTGGTAAATTTATTAATATTCCTTTAAAAAATTCTATTAAGGCTAATCCAAAATCTGAATCAAATAATGAATTTAAGAAAAATGTATTTTGTTTTAGAGAAAGGAATATACCAATTAATTTGTACATCATTTCTATGAATGTATTTCCTAAACCCCAACCAAATGATTCATTTATCCAACTTTTTGTTTCTATAAAAGGAATTATGTAGAATGTTATTGTTAATAATGACAATGGTATACATAATAACCATAATAAACTTTTTTTATTTTTAAATATATTTAGTAAAGTTGCTGCCAAAATTAATATGAAACCTGAAAGACCAATAAATAAATGAGATAATATTGCCAATGACTGAAGCAATGATATTACTGCAATTGCTTTTGGGCTTGGATCTTTATATTTATCTAAATAATATAATTCCAGTAATAAAAATATTAAACCTATTCCACTATTCCACATTCCAGCTAATAATAAATGATTGTATTCTCTTTGAAATAGAAAGAAAAATGCCGGAATAAATGCAGCAATCAAACCAAATTTCTTCTTTAGTAAATAAAATAGTAATAATGCAGGCAGTATGAATGATAATAGAATTATTATTTTGTAACTTGCAACCATAGACAGACCTGTATAACTAAGCAAGACAACAAGCCATATTCCTAATTGATGGGAATAGAGCTGAATCGGAATTCCCATGAAAACATTAGGATACCAACCATTTATCCAATTATACTCTGGAATGAGCGTAGATTTCATGTATTCTGCTTCTACTAAATGCACCGGATTATCTGCTTCTGTCAAAAGTCCAGGATTAAATATATTTCTAAATAACAGGATTCCAAATAATATAATTATTATACTCATTAATCCGATTATTATATATTTTCTCACAACTAGCCTCTTTTAAGAAAATTTAAAAACATATTGGTATGTTTTATTGTATGAAAAAAATTACAATTTTTTTGATTTTGTTGGTTATAGTAACTTTTTCATTGAGACTTTTCTGGATTGACTTTACAATTTTAGAAGGAGATATGTTCAGGGATTTCGAAATAGCTGAAAATATAATTGATGGTCAGATTAAATATACTGGTGTTTCTGGCATAAACCAAGCAATACACCAACAAAGTTTTGGACCAATTATGTATTATATTTTAGCAATTTTAATCTATTTGTTTAAAAGTCCAATAGCTCCAGCTGTTTTTGTAGCAATTTTAAATTCAATTGCAGTTTTGATAACTTATAAATTCTGCAAAGATTATTTTAATAAAAGAATTGGAGTAATTGCTTCTTTTCTATATGCAGTAAACCCCTGGAGTGTTTATATTTCTCATTTTCACTGGAATCCAAATTACCTGCCTGTATTTTCAGTTTTATTTTTTTATTTTTTATTTGGTTTTATTATCAAAAAGAAAAATTATTGTTTAATTTTAGCATCTTTAATTTTAGGGATCATGCTTAATTTTCATTTAACTGCTTTATTCTTTATACCAATTGCTATTTTATTAATCCTTGTTTTCAGAAGAAAAATAAATATAAAAACAACAATTTATTCAATATTAACATTTTTAATTCCGTTTTTACCATATATTTACTTTAATTTAAAGAATAATATTTCTTTATTGGCGCCTATACTCTATGGTGTTTCATCCAGAGCATATTCTGGATTATTTACTGGATTTACAGAATCTTTTGGAATACCAATAATGCTTGCAACAAATTATCTGGGAAGTTATGTTTATGGTTCAAGTAATATATTTTTAAATCCAATTATTAAATATTTATTTTTTTCTTTAACAATAGTTTTAGTTATATTAATATTTTTATCTTTATTTTATTTGATTATAAAATTAAAAAATTCAAAATTTGATTTGAAAAATAATCTAAATATCTGGATATTATTAATATTTTTATCTTTATTTCCACTTTTGTACTTTTTAAGATTAAAGGATGTAAGCCCGCATTATTTTTTCTTAATTTATCCATTGCAATTTATAATGATTGCATTATTTCTTGATTTTTTAATTATTAGATATTCTAAATTTAGGAAGGTTATTAATTATGCAATTATTGTGATTATTATTTTTCAGGTAATCAATATATTTTTATTGTTTAATTATGTAAACCAAAATGGGTCTACACAAATGGGAGAGTTTAGTATCCCTTATAAACATAAAATAGAGATTCTTAATTATATTAAACAGAGTTCTGGGGAAAATACTACCAATATTATTGTTTATAAAGAGTTTAAAAGTTTTAAATATCTGGCTGACAGAGAAATAACAAAATTAAATTATAATTATATTAATTCAACAGAAGAATTAGATGGATTATCAGGTTATTTAATTTTAGACAGGACTTCAATGCACAAACCTGAATTATCAAGAGAAGATGAGTTGTTTTTTAATAATTATCCAAATAAAACTATCATTAAAGGCGTAGAAATTTATGAATTTTGATTGCGAAACCTTTTTAATTCTACATATAGTTAAATTTTTATGAATTATCTAGTATTTATTTATGGAATAATAAGCTTTTTAGCTACTTTATTTGTAACTCCATGGCTTATAAGATATTTGCGTAGAATAGGGCTTAATGTTAAAGACCAAAATAAAGAGAATAAGCCTTTTGTGCCAATATCAGGAGGATTAGCTGTATTGTTTGGTGTTATGGCGGGCTTGTTAGTTTTTATTTTTTACAGGACATTTTTTTCTACAAATAACATTGGTTTAGTTATTAATGAAAGAAATCTGATGCTAATATTTGCAGCAATGATATCTTTACTTATAATTACATTAATTGGATTTTTGGATGATTTAGTAATTGATAAAAATAAAGAAAGCTCTGCTGGTTTAAGGCAGTGGCAGAAGCCTATTTTAACATTAACAGCTGCAATACCTTTAATGGCAATAAATGCAGGAACTACTGAAATAGCATTGCCTCTTTTAGGAACTATTGATATTGGAATAATTTATCCTTTGATTTTAATTCCTATAGGTGTTATTGGAGCTTCTAATATGGTAAATATGTTGGCTGGATTTAATGGATTAGAAGCTGGAATGGGTATTGTTTATGTTGGTATGCTTGGTCTTTATGCATATGTAAATGATAGGTATATTGCTGCATTAATTGCATTAGTTACACTTGGAGCATTAATTGCTTTTTACTTTTATAATAAATTTCCTGCAAAGATTTTAGCAGGAGACAGTTTAACATATTTTTTAGGTGGTGTTATTGCTGTAATTGCAATTTTAGGAAATATTGAAAGAGCGGCTATAATTGCTTCAATTCCATTCTTTATAGAATTTATTTTAAAAGCCAGAAGTAAGTTCCAGGCTAAAAGCTATGGGTATAATGTAAATGGTAAAATAAAAAGTTATCATGACAAAATTTATTCATTGCCCCATTTATTAACAATTAAAGGAAAGTATACTGAAAAGCAAATTGTTTATACTTTTATATTATTTGAATTGTTTTGCTCAAGTTTAATATGGTTGATTTAAAAAAATTATTAAAATACAGTAAAGAGGATAGTTTAATTAGAGACAGTGCTATATTATTCTTTTCAACTTTAGGATTAAATTTAGCAGGGTTCTTTTTTCATTTTTTCATGGGCAGGGTATTAGGTCCTGCTGAATATGGAATACTTGGAGCAATTTTTTCTTTACTTTATATTATACTTGTTCCTTTTAATGTTGTACAAACAAGCATAACTAACTTTGTTGCTTCATTTAAGGCCAAAAACCAGATTGACAAAATTAACATATTGTTAAGAAGGTCTATGAAAAGATTATTTTTTATTGGTTTAATTGTATTTATTTTGTTTTTTGCATTTAGTTCTATTATTGCTAATTTCCTTAATATTCCTGTTAAACCACTTAGATTTTTATCTCCTATCATAATATTTGCTTTAATGCTTCCTGTTTTAAGAGGAATTATGCAAGGTATGGAGAGATTTAAAGCTCTTGGAATAAATATGACTATAGAAGGAATTGCAAAAATAGGATTTGGAATATTATTTGTTGTTTTAGGATTTGGGGTTGCTGGTGCTGTTTCTGCATTGGTAGTTAGTTATCTTGTGCCTTTTGTAATTGCATTATTTGTTTTAATTGTTTATCTGAAGAAAAAAAATGAATCTTTTGATAGTAAAGAAATTTATTCATATGCAATACCTGTTATGATTTCATTAGTTTTATTTACTGGATTATATACTATTGATACTTTATTAGTAAAGAAATTTTTTAGTGAAAGTGAAGCTGGACTTTATATTGCATTGAGCTATATTGGAAGAATAATATTTTTTGGAACTCAAAGCATAGCCTTAGTTATGTTTCCAAAATCTGTTGCGAATTTTTCTTTGAATAAACAAAATAATAAATTACTTAAAAAAGCTTTATTTTTAGTTACTTTACTTGGAGGTTTTGCAGTTTTAATTTATTCACTTTTTCCTAAATTAATAATTAATATTTTATATGGGAAAAATTACTTAGCTATAGCAAATATGACTGGATTGTTTGGTCTGATTATGTTATTTTTATCTTTAAGTTATGTGCTAGTATATTATAATTTATCAATTAACAGGAAAAGATTTGTATATATTTTAGGATTATTTTTGCTTATTGAATTTGTTACTATTTATTTATATCACTCTAGTTTAATGCAAGTTGTATTAATATTATTAGGTTTGTCAATATCTATGTTTATTGCTTTGATAATTTATACTTTTAAAAATGAAAAAACTATCAATAATAATTCCAGCGTATAATGAGGAAAAAAGGATAATTAAAACTTTGGATAGTTATTACGATTTTTTTTATAAAAAGTTTAAAGATAATTTTGAGTTGGTTGTTATCCCAAATAATTGTAAGGATGCAACTCCTGAAATTGCTAAGAATTTTGCTAAAAAATACAAAAATTGTAAGGTTTATAATATCCCTTATTTTGTTGGAAAAGGAGGAGCAGTTATAGAAGGATTTAAAAAATCCAAAGGAGAATTTGCAGGATTTGTTGATGCAGACTTAAGCACTGATTCGGATGCTTTTTATGATTTGTATAATAATATTGATAACTATGATGCTATAATTGCTTCCAGGTGGATGAAAGGGGCTAAGATAGGCACGAGACAGCCGCTAATAAGGAGAATTGCATCCAGGGTATTTAATTTGCTTATCAGGATAATGTTTGGATTAAGAATTAGTGATTCGCAATGCGGTGCTAAATTGTTCAAGAGAAAATCTATAATTAAAGTAATTGATAAATTAGTTACTACAAGATGGGCTTTTGATGTTGATTTGCTTTATTTGTTAAAAAGAAATGGTTTTGCAATTAAGGAAATTCCAACAACATGGAATGATGATCCTAATTCAAAATTGAATGTCAAAAAAACATCATTAGAAATGTTTCTTGCAATTACAAGATTAAGATTAATGTACTCTCCTTTAAGATTCATAGTCAAGATTTATGATAAGATTATGGTGAAGCTCAAATGAAAATCTTAATTTTTAACTGGAAGGATATAAAACACCCTTATGCAGGTGGTGCAGAGGTAAATATACATGAACAAGCTAAAAGGTGGGTTAAAGACAGGCATGAGGTTATACAATTTTCTCCAAAGTTTAAAAATTCCAAAGATAAAGAATTAGTTGATGGTGTAAATATAATAAGAGCAGGCGGAAGATTCAGCATTTATTTAATTGCTCCTTTTTATTATTTATTTAAATTAAGAAAAGAAACTGATGTAATAATTGATATAGAAAATGGTATTCCTTTTTTTAGTCCTTTATTTTCAAGAAAGCCAAAGATTTGCATAATGCACCATGTTCACCAAAATGTTTTTTTTAAAGAACTTCCATTTTTTATTGCATGGTTTCCATACTTGCTAGAAAGATATGGGGTAAGAATCGTCTATAGGCATACGAATTTTGTTGCTGTTTCTAAGACTACAAAAGAAGAAATGGAAAACTTATTAGGCATTGAATCTAAAAATATCCAGATTGTCTATAATGGCATTAATCACAATGAATTTATAACTGATGTTACTAAAACTGAATATCCTTCTATACTTTATTTTGGAAGATTAATGAAGTATAAAAGAATTGATTTGTTAATAGAAATATTTAAAGAAGTTTTAAAGAAAATTCCCAATGCTAAACTTCATATTGCTGGTTCTGGAATAGTTGAGAATGAACTTAAATCGTATTCTTGCAATATTGGAATTGCGGAAAACGTTATTTTTCATGGTTTTGTTGATGAAAATAAGAAAAAAGATTTATTGAAAAGCAGCTGGGTGTTTGTAAATCCATCAAGTATGGAAGGCTGGGGTGTTACTGTAATAGAAGCTAATGCAGTCAGTGTTCCTTCAATTTCCTTCAATGTTCCAGGTTTAAGAGAAGCTATAAGAAATAATGAAACTGGATTTATTGTGAATAATAAAAAAGAAATGATTAATAAATTAATACTCCTATTAACAAATAAAAATTTAAGAGAAAAACTTGGTAGAAATGCATTATTGTGGAGCAGGAAATTCAGCTGGGATGAAACTGCCAGAAAGACTTTGGAGATATTAAAAAAATTAAAATGAAAGAATTAGTTTCTGTAATTGTAACAACAAGAAATGAAGAAAGAAATATAGAAAGATTCTGGAAAAGTATTAAGAGTCAAAGTTATAAAAATATTGAATGCATAACTATTGATAATAAAAGCAGGGATAAGACTAAGGAAATAGCTAAAAAATATAGTAAGGTTTATGATAAAGGGCCTGAAAGAAGTGCACAAAGAAATTTTGGCGCTAGAAAAGCTAAAGGAAAATATGTTTTATTTTTAGATGCAGACATGGAGCTTACTAAAAATGTTATTGCTGAATCTGTTAATAATTTTAAAGGAAATATTGCAATGATAATTCCTGAAATGTCTGTTGGAAAAGGATACTGGCAAAGTGTAAAAGTTCTTGAAAGAAATTGTTATATTAATGATTTTGATATGGAATTACCTAGATTCTACAGAAAAGATGCTTTTTTGAAATTAAAAGGTTTTGATGAAAAAATAACTGGACAAGAAATAGAAGATTTGTATAATTCAGCTATGCAAATTGGAAATATTGGAAGGATAAATGAACTTATTATTCATCATGAATTAATTGATAGTTTGTGGTTAATTGCAAAGAAAAAATATTATTATTGTTTGAGCTTGGGAAGATACATGAATAAAAGTAAAAAATTAGCTAAAAGACAGGCTAAGGTGTTTTTGAGAAAGGCTTATCTGAATAATTGGAAGGAATTTTTGAAAAGACCTGATTTAACTTATGGATTTATTATTATGAGAATTGCTGAAGCTATTGGAGCATTAATTGGATTATATGCTGGAAAAATAAGGGATAAGAAAAAAGATTTTTAGACTGAATTATAGTCCATATTGCTATGTTTTAATGGATAATTAATCCCCTGATTCTTGCCAGATTTTATCAAATATCCTTTTGTGTAAATCTGCAAATTCTTTTTCTTTTATATAAACTGCAAGCTGTTCTTTTTTATTCGCCTTTATAAAAATAATTGCGTCATCTAATATGTAACTGAGCGTTTTTGAATTACTTAATATTTTATTGTTATATCTTGTATGTCTTAGTTCTTCTTTGTCTAACTTCTTTATCTCTTCCATTTTTTGATTTTTTTCTGTTATTGTTCTTATTGAAATATTATTGTTTTTTCTTCTTTTTCTGAATTGTATATGGAAAATTGGGTTATATTCTAGTATTTCACTGGATAAATAACACCTCCATTCTTGATTTTTCTTTTCTAATAGTTTTTCAAATATTGTTTTAAACCCTTCTTCTCCTTCATATATTTCAATTCTCGGCTTTTCTAATGAAGTTGCTGATAATTTTTTTAATTCTTTTGATATCTCTTTTAATAATGTCAATTTCTTTCTTCTTTCATCTTCAATTAATTGGAAAATCCTATTTGGTGATGCTGCTGAATAATATTTTATACCTGAACGTGTAACTTCACTAACAAATCCTTTTTCTTTAAGCAATTTTAATATATAATATATTGCTCCTCTTTGTAAATTTGTCTTTTGTGCTATTTCGCTTGCTTTTGCATCTCCTAATTTTATTGTATTTAAATATACTTGGGCTTCTTGCCGACTTAATCCTATTTCTTCTAAACTTTCTATTATTTCCATAAAATCTGGTTATTTTAGTTATTTTTATATCTTTCTATTGTTGTTAAATTTTTTGCACCATAATTTAATATATTAAGAAGTATTATCATTTTTATGAAAAATATAATTACTCACTATAAAGGGAAGATTGGTTTACCTATGAGGACAAAGAATACTAGGACATTAGATAAGTATTTTCCTATAGATCGTTTGGTGTTTTCATCTATTAAAACTTATAATAATCCCTTTGGTGCATTTTATACTATTTGTGAGGCCAATTCAAATGAAGCAATGCGTTTATTCCTCTTTGAGTCATTTAAAAGAAAACATTATGTAGCTTTGCCTGAAACATATTCTTCTAAGGAAGGCTTGTTAGGAAGAGGTTTTATACGATCAGTTATCGAACTAAAAAGGGAGCATATTTATACTCCTGAATCTTATCCATTTGAAATAGAAACTCCTAATAGCCTATTTAGATTTATTTCGCCCAAAATTGAATATGTAGAGAACAGATGGAAATCTAAACTATTGGATTCTTATTAAGTAACTTTATATCTCTATTATGATAAATTATTGTATGACAAAAATAAGACTTCATCAGTTTTTATCTAAGACAGGAGAATTTTCAAGCAAGAAAGAGATATTAAATGCAGTTAAAAATTCTGAAATAATTGTTGACAATAAAGTTATAACAAATCAACATCATCAATTAAGCAAAGGAAAGAATGTCTATTATAGAAATAAATTATTAAAAATCAATGAAAAGATATATTTAATTTTAAACAAGCCAGAAGGGTATTTATCTTCAAGATTAACTAATAATGATTTGAGATTGAATAAAAAGAGTTTATTTTCTTTAATAAAATTGAATAATAAGTTAGAAAAATCATTATCAACAATTGGCAGGCTAGATGAAAGTAGTTCTGGGTTGATAATATTAACAAATGATGGCGATTTAATACATCAAATAGCACATCCAAAATTTGAAATTTCAAAGACTTATTTTGTTGAATTAGAAAATGAATTATTTAAAGATGATAAACTTAATATTGAAAAAGGGATTATTATTGATTTAGAAGAAAATGGGATTATTAACAAATATAAGACAAAACCATCAAAAATGGAATGTATAAATAAAAATCAATTATATATTACAATTAGCGAAGGGAAAAAAAGAGAAATCAGAAGGATTTTTGAAAGTATTGGGAATAAAGTATTAAAACTAAAAAGAATAAAAATAGGAAATTTGAATTTGGAAGAGTTAAATATTAATGAAGGGAAATTTAAAATTGTTGATAAGAAGTTTTTATTAGAAAAAATTAAATTATTGTAGTTATTTTATTCTTTGTTCTTCTAAGTATCTCTTGTATTCTTCTTTAGATACCTGTCCATTTTCATTATAATCTGCATTTTGAAAAAAACATGAAATATCCCTGTCAATTAGTTCTTTCACATATATTTCATACTCTTTTCCAGCTTGTTTAGCAGCAAACCTTGTAGACCAATCTTTCGGTAAAGCATAGTTTATTAGTGCTATTCCGCTGAATAAAGTTATGGCTGTTATTAAAATAGGAAGTTTCATACCATTTAAAGAATTAAAAAATCTAGTTCTTTTTTCTAATGTGCCTTGATTAGTATTTTCCATAAATTAATATCTTAAAATTCTAAAATATAAATATTTTGTTACCTGTTTATTTGATAACATATTTTAAAAATCCAATAAAAACTATTATAAATCAATTAATTTTGTTATTTTTATGGGTATAGCAGAAGTTGTATTTAAAGGAAGTTCAGGAATGAAATCAGCTACAAGATTAATAGGTAGTGGTTATAGTAGTTTTGTTTCTGGAAAAAAAGCTTATTCTTTACCTTATAGATTACAGATTGAAAATGGGAATATTTGCAATTTAAGGTGTACTATGTGTGCCTTGAATGTTATGAAGAGGAAAAAAGGAATGTTAAATTTAGAGAAATATAAACAAATTTTTGATACTATAAAGCCTGCTTATGTAAATTTAACAGGATATAGTGAAATGATATTGAATAGTGATATTTTTGAAATAATTAAATATAGCAAAGCAAAAGGTGCTTTTACTAAAATTGACTCAAATGCAACTTTGACTACTGAAGAAAGAGCCAGAAAAATTGTTGAGAGTGGATTAGACTTGATATCGATAAGTGTTGATGGTGCAACAAAAGAAACTTATGAAAAAATAAGAATTCCTGCAAAATTTGAAACTGTGATTAATAATCTAAGAAATTTGGTTAAGATTAGAAATGAGGTTAAAGGAAAATTACAAATACATATGGCTTTTGTTAGCCAGGTTGGAAATATACATGAATTGCCATTGATAATTAAATTAGCTGATGAAATTGGTGTTGATCAGATAAATAGTGCTTTTGTAACTGAATATGATATTAAGGAATACAGGAAAAATAAATTAGATAATGTTCAAATTTCTGAATTAAGAAAGTATTATAATGAAGCTTTAGAATTAAAGGATAAAGTAAAAATTAATGTTAATATTGACAGTGTTGGTTATTATATTGATAAAATTGAAAAAGATGAACAAAAAAATTTAAATGATGCTCATTGTTATCTGCCATGGTATAGTGCTTATATAACCTGGGAAGGAGATGTATTGCCTTGCTGTTATTTTTATGATTCTCAAATTAGTTTTGGAAATGTTTTTCAGACACCATTTAAAGAAATATGGAATAGTCCAAAATATCAATCTTTTAGACAGGCATTAGCTAAATCCAGAAATGGTTTATGTGCAAGTTGCGGTTATAGGGATGATTTTATACAGGAAAAGTTTAAGAAGGTTTCAAAATTTGTTCCATTTAGTAAACTAATAACAAACAGGAGCAGATTTTAAATGACTACTTTTAAAGATGTGGAACAATATTACAATCAATGTTATAAGAAGGATAAGGTGGGAGTTACAAGTGCATTTAAAGTTGCTGAAGGTGTAAGACCTTTTGAGGCTTATGAATATGTTTTAAATTCCCTTAATTTAGATAATGGAAAAGGATTGAAATTATTAGATATTGCCTGTGGAAGAGGATTTTTATTAAAAGCTGCTTCTAGTAAGGGATTTGAAATTTCAGGCATAGACATATCAAAAGAAGCAATTGAGCTTGCAAAATTGAATGTACCAAATGCATCATTAAAAGTTGGCGCTGCTGAAAAACTTCCGTTTAAAGATAATTATTTTGATGTTGTTTTTTGTTTAGGTTCTCTAGAACACTTTTTAGATCAAGAGAAAGCGATTAGTGAAATTAAAAGAGTTAGCAAGAAAGATTCTAGATTATTTATTATGGTTCCAAATAAGGATTTTATTTTATTTAAATTTACTAATCATGAAGGAACACATCAAAGTGAAATACAAGAAACTTTAAGGACTAATAATGAATGGGTTAATTTATTCAGAAAGAATGGTTTATCTATTAGTAAAACTTTAGCTGATGATTATAATTTTAAACAAAGAATATTTTTTGATTATAGACCTTTATTTGTCATTAGAAGATCTTTATTAAAAGTTTTAGGCTTATTTATTCCATTAAAGTTTAGTTATCAATTTTTATATTGCTGTAAAAAGAATTAATTTCTTATAATTTCAAATATTATGACTATTGGCTGTTTTTGTTCTTTATCTATATAATAAACTGCAACTGGATTGAAAATTTTTTGATTTTCCTGTATGAATTTTGTGTATCCTTCTGGCATTTGATTAAATCCTGATAAAACAACATATTTTACTTTTGTATCATTTAAATAATTTTTAATATCTGAACCAAAATTTTTTCTATTTGAATGGTATTGTATTTCTGCTGAAGTTGCAGGAGATAAATAACCCTGATTATGTTCTAAATGGCTTTCCAAAAACTGGCCTGCTTGTTTTACCTGTTTGAATGATTCAGCTTTATCTTTTATTAAATTATCTGCTTTTGATAAATTTTGATAGGCTCCAAATATTATTATTAATGTGATTATAATTAAGGATAGTACTTTATTATGTTTTTTTATTATTTCATACAACCAATCTAAGCCTATACCAATAATCAAAAACATGGCTGCAAAAAGCATAAATGAATATCTTTCTTCTATGTAATAACCGAAACCTATTTTTGATATGAAAATAAGTGATATAATTAACCATAAAAACAAGAAAAATTTCTTTGATAATTCTGTATTCTTATTTTTTATTATTAGATCTAATCCTAAGAATATTTCAAATAATCTGACTAAACCTATAATTAAAATAATTACAAATGTATAACTGACCATTGGAGTTAATTGCTGTATATTTAATATTAAGAAATCTGTGAAAGTCTTTCCTAATGTTGTTCTGTCTCCAAGAGAAGTTGTTAAAAATGCTATTGGGTTTTTATAATAAAAGTACTGGAACAGGAAAAATGGTATTGTCATTATTGCTGTAATTAAAACACTTAATTGCAGGCCTTTATTTTTTATAAAATTTAATCTTTCTGTTATTAATAAATATAATAAGATTATGATTCCAAGAACTGCATTTAAATATTTGAATAAAAATCCAATGAATAAAACTGGTAATATTAACTTTACAGCTAATCTGCTTTTGTTATTAATATAACCATATACAAACAAATAAGTTGTTAATAACCAAAATGTTAATACTGGAACATCTACAAGCATCCTAAAACTGAAAAATAAATGCGACCAGAAAACTGCTGTAACTATTGAAGCAACAATTCCCGCTTTTTTATTTAGTAATTCTTTTCCTATTAAGTAAATTAATAATACATTTGATAAATAGAATAATAACATTAAAATTCTTAATCCTATTTCTCCAAGGCCTATTTTGAAAAATAATGCAGATATTATTGGAAATAATGGCGGTCTGACTGACCCTAAACCCCATTCTGGTGATCCAAATGCTACATATTTTCCAAAGTTTAAGTAATCTGCTTCATCAAACCATAATGCCTGATTATATGTTTGTGTAAGATAATAAGTTCCTAAAATTAATGAGAATAAGAATATAAATAAAAATATGAAATCATAATTATCTTTAATTATTTTATTTAATTTTATAGGTTTTAAGATTTTATTTCTTGTTTCTTCACTTAACATGCTTTATAGTTTTATTTTATGTTTATATATTTTATTATAGTTGTCATTTAACATAAATGTTTTTAAAGTGTAATTTATTTGAAATAATTATGTGAAATTCTTATCTAAAAAGTATTCTATTGATAATATCATTCACTCTAATTTTATTTTGTGCTTTCTACTCTTTGCCAGACATCTGAGAAATTCTTTCTTTTTAATTTTAAATCTATGAAAATTATTATCCATAAGTAAATTCTGGCAGATATTAATAATATTGTCCAATGTACTTCCTTTACATTTTTTGGATATTTTAATGCCCTGATAATTCCTGAGGCTTCTTTTGTAAAACTTCTCATTCCGTCTTTTCTATAAGCTAATTTTTTTATTTGCAGATAGCCGCCTGTGCTTCTTTTCTTTTGTTTTATCCAGTCTTTAAATGTTGTTGGATATTTAACATAAACTAAAGATTCTGGTGAATAAGCAATTTTATAGTCTTTTGAATAAATTAAATTTGAAATTACTGCATCATCACTTAATGCATTTTCTGGGATTTGGTTTATAATTTTATTTCTTATTGCCATTAAATAACCTGAACAAACTATGAACTTATTTTTTTTATATAATTTTAATCTTGTTTCGTGTGCTCCAACTTCTGTAAGCAAATGAGACCAGAAACCTAACATATCGTCTTTTCGATTTAGTGATATTGGTCTGCCAGTTACTGCTCCAACACTCCTATCGGTAAATGGCTTTAATAGATTAGAGATTGAATTAGGACTAACATAAACATCACCATCAGTCAATATTAATATATCTGATTTTTTAGTTGCTTCAAATACTAAATTTAATGCTGCTGGTTTTCCTTTATTTCGGTCTTTAACTATTTTTACTTTATATTTTTTTGCAATATTTATTGTTTCTTTATCTGGAGCTACTACAATTATTTCATGTTTTTCTTTTAATTTTTGATTTTGAAAAGATTCTATTGCCTTTCCAATTGTATTTGGCTCTCTGTATGCTGTTATTATTATTGAAATCATCATATTTAGGAAATTGAAATATTTATAAATTGAATGCATTATAAATTATCGTGTTTAAGTGTATGGTTTTTTGGGAGTTATTATAGTCCTTCTTGTAGAAATAAATTTCTTTCTTAAAATTCAACCGTTTGCAAATTGGTATTTTCTATTTGCTTTTGAGTTGTATGTTATGTATTGGTTTGTAAGGGGTTTGTTTTTGCATAAAGAATTTCTATTGAAGTAAATATTCACTTGTATGATTTTTATATTTATTTTTTAGTTTATCTGAAATTTCCAAATATGGCTCTACGATTTTTCTGCAATTTTTACTTTTACATAAACATTCCATTTTCCATTTTTTTGTTCCAACAGTCGTAGAATAATCGATTGTTATTTCCTCCCCTTTTTTTATATTTTTTATTGATGTTATTTTGTTTGGATATTTTACAAAACAATTTGGATTACAAGAATGATTAAGGTATACTCCTGGATTATTTTTATAAGGATTAATGAATTTATTTTTTCCTATTTGCAGGCTTTGATAATTTGCTTTTTGCCAATTTACAATCTTTCCAGAAAATACAAATACTAATTCATCCTTTTTAAAATTTTTATCTGTAAATATACCAAAACCTTCACTTTTAGATTTTTTCGTAATAACCTTAGAATTATATTTTTTTATATTCATTTTCCAATTTATCAACTATTTTGTCCCATGTGAACATTCTTGCTCTTTCATAACCTAATTTTGAATATTTTTCTCTTAAAATCTTATTATTTAATAATTTACCTAATTTTATTTTTAAATCTTCTAAATTATTATCTTCAAAAACTAATCCAGCATTATCTATTACCCATGGCAACCCTCCAGAGTCAGAACTTATAACTGGTACTTTCTGAGAAAAAGCTTCTAATATAACTATACCAAATGCCTCATAATGGCTTGGAAACAAGAAAATATCTGCTGAACTAATTAAATTTAATTTATCACTTTCTTTTATTTCTCCTGTAAAAATTACATTTTGAACTTTTAATTTTTCTTTTAAATGTTTTAATTCTTCTAAATATCCCCCATCTGGTCCTGCTATAATAAATTTAACTTTTGGAAAGAATTTAGAAACTTTAATAATTAAATCTAATCCTTTACTTTTATGTATTCTGCATAAACTTAAAATCAATAACTTATTTTTAATATTTAATTTTTCTTTAAAATTTTTATTTCTTATTTTTAAATATTCTTTTGGTATACCATTCGGGATTAAACTAATTTTATTTTGATTTATTTTCATTTTATTTTTTAACCAATCAACTTCTAATCCATTTACAGCTATTAATTTTTTGTATTTGTTTAATAAGAATTTTCCTATTATCTTATCAAATATTGGTATTATTATATCATTAAATTTATTCCTTAAACCTTTTGGATAATTTGGCCAATGTAATGTTATAAAACAATGTTTTTGAGTGAATAAAGGTATTAAATTAGAAGGATGTCTATAACTATGGACATGTATAATATCTGGATTTTCTTTTTTAATTTCTCTAAACATCCCAGGAAAAAATGATGCAAAATTTCCAATCTTAAATAGAGAATTGAATCTTTTAATTTTTATTTTTTTATATATCTCCCCTTTATTACTAATCTTTCCCTCCCTTGATAAATTTGAAGTATAAACTATAACCTCATGATTTCTTTTTATTAATTCTCTTGATATTTGTAGAACATGCTCTTCCATCCCTCCTTTTACAGGATAAAAAAATGGTGTTATAAATAATATTTTCATAATTTGTTATACTCCTTGTACAAATTTTTTGCTATTTTATTCCATGTAAATTCCTTAGCTTTCTTTAAATTATCTTTTTGTATATTTTCCCTTAATTTTTCATTAATTAATTTTTCAATTGATGTTTCTAATTTTTTTAAATTTCCAAAGTCATATAATAAACCATTTTCTTTTGATACTAAGAATTTTCCGCCTTCTGTTTTTGTTGAGATTATTGCGTTTTCTTTTGCCATTGCCTCTAAAACTGTAATCCCAAAAGCTTCCCATTCACTTGGAAGAATAAATATTTCTGATGATTCTAATGCCTGCAATTTTTCTTTTTCTGATATATTTTCTATAAATAAAATGTTATTTTCTAACTTTAATTTCTTTGTTAAATCTTTTAATTCCTGTAAATAGCCTGCATCAGAGCCCATTGCTATAAAAATTAAATTTGGTTTTTTCTTTATTAATTCTGGAAGAACTTTTATTACATCCTGAATACCTTTATATTTATGAAATCTTCCTATATATGAAATAATAAATTTGTTTTTTAAATTGTATTTTTTTATAAATTCTTCTTTATTGTAATTTTTAAAAATTGACTTGTCTATACCATTTGGAACATAAACAATATTTTTTAAATTATAATCCTTTTTTAGCCATTCTACCTGATATGGGTTAACTTGGATAGTTAAATTATAGATATTATTAATTAATTTTTCAAATAATTTTACTTTAAATTTTAATATTTTTTGCCATAATGGATAATCTTTTAATGCCATAAATGGGCCATGAGGTGTAATCACAAATTTTGTTTTTGGATTTTTTAATTTTTTTAATAATAAAACTATGTCGTGCCAGATGAATCCCAAAGAATGAGTATGGATAATATCAAAATTTTCTTTAAAAATTTTTGTTAATAATAAAGGATAAAAAGCAAAATAATATTTGTATCTGAATAAGGTTTTGCATCTATGGATCTTTATGTTATCTATTATTTCTTCTTTTTTATTTATTATGTTATTGTCTTTTCTATCTGATGTAAATACGTGTACTTCATGCTTTTTAGCTAATTCTTTTGCTAGATAAAAACAATTTGCTTCAGCTCCGCCTGTAAATGGGTAAAAATATGTGGAAATAAATGCAATTTTCATAACCAATACCTATTAGTAAATTTCTTAAACATTTCTAAAGCCTGAATCTTAATTTTAGAGCATATTTTATCATTGGTAATTCTTTTTTAAAAGTTAATGCAGATTTCGGGCCTTCAACCCAAGCAACCGGGATTTCTAGAATCTTTAATTTATTTCTCTGTGCCCTTACAAGCATTTCGCTATCCCAAAACATTTTTCTTTCATAATTTATTCCCATTTCTTTAACTAAATCTTTTAATATTTTTGCTTTAAAAAATTTGAAACCGCATTCATGATCTCTTATCTTTGAATTAAAATATATTCTTACAGATAAATTAAATAAAAATGATATTATTCTCCTGTCTAATTTTCTTTTTATTTTTGCACCTTTTACATATCTGCTTCCTATTACAATATCATAATTATTTTCTATTGCTTTTATTGCTAAATCCAAAGCTTCTTCTCCAGTAGATCTATCTGCATCCATGAAACCGATTAAATCGTTATTATTTGAATATCTGCACATGGATTGGACTAAATTTTCCCTTCTCGATGGACCGTTGCATCTCACATATACAAAATTTTTTAGTTTTAATCTTTTTAATATTTCAGAAGTTTTATCTTTTGAACCATCATCAATTACATATAATTTAAAATTCTTAAATTTAGAAGATAATATTTCGTATACTTTTTTAGTATTTTTTTCTATTGCTTTTTCTTCATTATAACATGGTATAAATATTTTTAACATTTTTATTCTTACAACTGTTTTCTTTTTAAACTTTATGAATGCGAATTATGAAAAGACATTTAAATTAAACTGATATCTTTTATTTATGAAATTTGACAAATACTTTTTCACTTTATTAATTATATTATTATTTGGGTTTTTAGTAAGATTAAATTTTACTGATTTTAATGCTGAAGTATCTTCTTCTGATGAAGGAGAATATCTTGTGATGGCAAAATCTTTTCTTAAAGGAGATATAATGCTTCAATGGAATTATTATAGGCCATTTCTTTTTCCATTAATCTGGTCTGGAATTTTTGGTCTTGGTCTTGGAGAGAATGCAGTAAGGATAATGATTATTTTATTTTCATTATTATCTATAGTTTATGCTTATTTATTTGCAAGACTTTTATTTAATAATAAAACCATTGGATTATTTAGTGCACTTTTTATAGCTGTTTTCAGTCAGGATATATTTTTCTCTACAAAAATATTATTAAATACTTCTGTTTTAGCAAGCTGGATTGTTACATGTTATTACTTTTATTATGGGTTGATTAATAATTCAAATAAGTCTCTTTACCTTTCTGCTATATTAGCAGGCATTTCAGCATTGATATATAGCCAAAATATAGTATTATTCTTATTTTTATTATCATTTTTAATATTTTATTCAGGATTGAATTTATTTACTATTAAAAAATATCAAATATTTATTTTATTATTCTTTTTAGTTTATATATTAAACTTTTTATATAGCTTTATTATTTTTGGTGAACCATTCAGAATGTTTATTTATGGTTTATGGGGAAGTTATACAAGCACTGAAATAAATGGACAAGGAATCTTATTTTCGATATTTAGTTTTTTTATATATTTTCCAAATTATTTCGGATATTTATTTTTGATTTTTGCCATATTATCTTTAGTAATATTTTTTAAACCAATTTCTATTTTAATAAAAACATTTATTTTATATTTAATCAGAAACAAAATTAAGATCATTTATTCATTAATTTTTTTAATCTTGTCTTTAGGTCTGCTGTATCTAATCAAATCTTTATACTTTACAGAAAATGATATAATTAAACAATTTATTTTTTCAAATATTGTAACTTTTATATTTGCATGTATTGCAGTTGTCCTTCTAATTATATTTAGAGATTATTTCAATAATTTTAACAAAAATATATTATTCAAAAATTTGGATATGAAATATTTATTTTTATTTTTATGGTTTATAACTTCCTTAATCGGGATATTAAAAACATCAAATCATTTTGAGCCCAGATACCTTATGACTACATTAGTGCCTTTATTTTTTTTAATTTCAAATATTTTATATAAATTTTATAAAAAAATTATTAATTTTATACCTAAATTTATTGGCATTTCTTTTATTATTATAATACTTATCTTTGGTAGTTTTTTTCAAATTTTGAATGTAAATTCTCTTATTATTCAACATAATACTACTAATGGAATTAAAGAAGGAAGTTATTGGATTAATAACAATTCAAACCCAGATGACCTGATACTTGGACCATGGAATTTTGCTATAACTTATTATGCTGATAGAAAATTCACTTATTTTCCAAAAGGCAGATCAGGGAATAAAGATTATGATTATTTTTTTAGTGAAGTAAACTCTTTGAAACCAAGTTATCTTGTATTGTATGATGTTAAACGTCATGAAGAAGAAAATTATTATTATAAACAACTTTTAAATGATACAAGGTTGCAAATTGATTCTTTAGCTGTTTTTGATACCTCTAATGGAAATCAAACTTTTAAAATTTATAAGATTAATTATTAATGGCACTTTTTAATATATCTTCTGTGATTTTTAACCAATTGTAGTTTTTTTCAATTTCTTTTCTGTTGTTTATACTGATTTTTCTATATAAATCCTTATTTTTTAATAATATAATTATTTTATTGCATATATCTTCTATTTTATTCTCATTTACTGTTAATCCATTTTCATTATTTTTAACCAAATTTTTTAAATTTCCTATATTACTTGCAATTATTGGTTTCCCGCATGCTTTGTATTCGTGTACTTTTATAGGAGAGAAATAATAATCATTAGCAAAATAATTTCTATCAAATAATGCAAGACAAATTGTTGAAGCATTGATATATTTTGGCATATCTGAATATTCGATTTTTCCAGTAAATATTATACTTTTATGAATTTTTAATATTTTAGTTAATTCTCTACATTTTTCTAATTTTTCACCATCACCGACCATTAAGAATTTTATTTTTTTATCTTTTTTTATTATTAACTCTGCCGCTTTTATTATATTTTCACATGAATGCCATTTTGCAAAACTCCCAATGTACAATATAACATTACTATTTTCTAAATTATATTTTTTTATAATTTCGCTACTATTTACTTCTGGAGAAAACTTTTCAGGATCAATACCATAATGCACTAATTTTTGTTTTGATTTTTCTATTCCTAAAAAGAATTTTGGATGAGTCCCTGTAACTAAATTTGATAATCTGCTTATAATCATGTGCCAATTAAAAATTATCTTTTTTAATTTATTATTATCTTCACCTATTGGCTCATTCATTTCATATATTGATTTTATATCAAATAATTTACCTGCTAATATTGCACCACCACCAAAGATTCTTGCCCTTTCATATATTATGTCTGGTTTTTCCTTTAAACATAAATAAACTGTAATAAAAAATGGTGAAAAAAAGTAATTTAATACTCTAAATAAACCTGACTTGAACTTTTTAATCTTAATTATATTATCAATTTCTCCTGAGTTGCATATTAAATTTACATTATGGCCTGCTTTGTGCATTGCATTAATAACACCACTAACGTGAGCTGAGCCACCATTACAATCATTTAAACCTATGTCTGGGGCTGAGTATATTATTTTCATATATTTATTAGAATGCAAACAAATATAAAATATTTGAAAATTAGTAATATTCCATATTTATGAATCATTGATTAGAAACAATTATAAAGCTTCCATTTTTCTTGTTTTTTATGATTATTTTAGGTATTCACGATGGGCATGATGCGGGTGCAAGCTTAATAAAAGATGGTAAAATAATAGCAGCAATAAATGAAGAAAGATTAAACAGGACTAAATTATATTTGGGTATACCCCAACAAGCTATAGATAAAGTTTTACAAATAGCTAATATAGAAAAAAATAAGATAGATGCAATTGCATTATCCGGAACTTCTGGTTTGATGGCAAATATAGGCTGGGAAAATATATCTTTTAAAAAGAAGATTTATCAAAATCTTGCTAATTATACTCCATTTCCTGCCTCAATGCATTTTGCAAATCTACAGAGAAAGATTTTTAATAATTTTAGAGATAAAAAAAGTTTACATTATGTTAAAAGCCTTGGATTTGATTGTGAATTAAAATATTTTGATCACCATAAATGTCATGCAGCAACTGCTTATTACACATCTGGAAAAAATGAATGTTTAGTCTTTACTTCTGATGGAAGCGGTGATGGATTAAGTGCAAGTGTTTATCATTGTAAAGATGGCGTAATGAATTTAATTAAAGAAATTCCAACTTTTCATTCTTTAGGATATTTTTATGCTTATGTTACAATGATATTTGGATTTAAAATGTTTAAGCATGAAGGAAAGGTTACTGGTTTAGCTGCATTTGGAGATCCCAATAAATGTTATAGTGTTTTTGAGAAATGTTTTACTTTTGAAAATGGGGCATTAAAGAATAATTTAGGATTAATTGGAAGAAATGCTTTTGAATACTTACAAAGGGAATTGAAAAATTTTTCTAGAGAAGATATTGCTGCAGCTGTCCAGAAGAGATTAGAAGATGTAATGACCAAATTCGTTGCTTATTATGTCAATAAATTAAAAATAAATGATGTTGCATTAGCAGGCGGAGTATTTGCAAATGTAAAACTAAACCAAAAAATTTTAGAACTTCCAGAAGTAAATTCAGTATTTATTTATCCAAATATGGGTGATGGTGGATTAGCAAGTGGTGCAGCATTTAATTATTATTCTTTAAAGAAGACTTTACTGCCTTATAGATTAGAGAATGTTTATTTTGGTCCTGAATATTCAAATGATGAAATTGCTCAGAGTATGAAAATTGAAGGTGTCAAAGGCGAATATATTAAAGATCCAGAAAAATATGCTGCTGAATTACTTGCAAATAAGAAAGTTGTCGGGCACTTTGATGGAAGAATGGAATATGGACCAAGAGCTTTGGGAAATAGAAGCATAATAGCAGATCCAACTGATAAAAGTATAAACGACTGGCTAAATAAAAGGATGCGTCGTTCAGAATTTATGCCTTTCGCACCTTCCATACTTAAAGAAAGAGCTCATGAATTTTTTGAAAATTTTGATAAAGGAAATTATCCTGCAGAATTTATGACAATTACTTTTAATTGTAAAGATATAATAAAAAAGGCTGAAGCTGTTGTTCATGTTGATAATACTGCAAGGCCTCAAGCTGTGACTAAGGAAAGTAATCCAAGATATTACAATATATTAAAACATTATGAAAAACTTACTGGCCTGCCTATTGTTGTTAATACAAGCTTTAATATGCATGAAGAACCTATAGTTTGTAATCCTGTAGATGCAATAAAATCTTTAAAGCAAGGTTGTGTAGATTATTTAATTATGGGTAATTGGCTTGTTAAAAATGAAAAATAAAATCTCTGTTGCTATGCTTACGACTTCTTATCCTTCCTATTTAGGAGACTTACGTGGAATATTTATCTATAAATTAGTTAAATCTCTGAAAAATTATATAAATGTAAACTTAATTACTCTTAAAGGATATGATTCCTTAATTTCTGGTGCAGGCATAATTGAAAAACTTAATCATTCATGGATGGCAAGATTTATTTTTTCCATTTATTTTATTCATTTATATCTTAAAATTTTATTTAATGTTCCAAAATGTGATATAATTCATGCAAACTGGGGACTGACTGCATTTTTAGCATTATTGACTAAGCCTTTTTATAAAAGAAAAATATTACTGACTGAGAGAAGCAGTTTTATGTTAATGACAGATAATAAATTTTTGATAATGTTAAATAAATTTATTTATTCTCATGTAGATTCTTTAGTACTTATTAGTAATTTTTCTAAGAAGTTGTTATATAATAAATATAATATTAATAATGTTAAGGTAATAATGAATGGTGTTGATAATATAGAAAAAAAAGATAAAAATTCATTGAGAACTAAATTAAAATTACCTAAAGCTGATAAGATTTTTTTATATGTTGGCAGAATAGATAAAAAAAAAGGAATACAATATCTTATTGAAGCTTTTAATAAAATTGTTCTGGAATACAAAAATGTTTACTTAATTATTATTGGCAGGGGAGATTATGCTGAAAGACTTAAATTGGACAATGAGAAAATAATTTTTTTAGGAGAAAAACTCCAGAATGAAGTATTTGATTATATGCTTGCTTCAGATGTGTTTGTCTTGCCAAGCCTTAATGAAACAGGAGGTAATGTATTGCTTGAAGCAAGATCTTGTGGTTTGCCAATTATTTCCACTAAAGTTGGCTGGGCTGAAGATTTAATTAATGATAGTAAAGATGGATTTTTCATTAACAAACAAGATCCTAAAGATATTTATAATAAAATAATCAAAATTTTAGATAATAAAACCTTTTCCAAGCTTTTAAAAAATAGTAAAAATATAAAACTTAATGACTGGGATGATTGTGCTAAAGCTTATGCAAAGGAATATAAAAGGTTAATTCATGCATCTAAATATGACTAATTCCTGGATGTTTAAAAAAAGTTTGGAAATAAGATTTAAAAAAATAATGAAGCTATGCAATTTTTCTTTAGGTATGAATGTGCTTGATGTTGGCTGCAGGGAAATGCAACTTTCCAAATATTTACCTAAAGATATTAAGTATAATGCTGTAGATTTAGAACCAAAAGATAAAAAGGTTATAAAAATTGATCTTAATGAACAAAAACTTCCTTTTAAAGATAAATCATTTGATTATGTATTCTGCTTAGAAGTTCTTGAACATATACATGCCCCATTTAAAGTCTTAAGTGAACTTAAAAGAGTAAGTAAGAAATATGTAATTATTTCTGTTCCAAATCCTTATCATTACAGGGACGTTATTAAACACATACTAAAAAGGCCTGATAAACAAGGACATATTAATAGTTTCATATATTCAAATGTCTGGAGACAATGCGAAGACTTGAATATTAAGATAAAAAAAGTTAAAGGGAGTTTTTTCTTACCTTTTTGGCCATGCAATAATTTTATTTTTACAAGACATTTAATCTATCTTCTTGAAGTTTAAAGCCCCAATAAGCAAACCTATTAAGGCTGTTGCATAATTTATTATGAGATAGATCAAATAAACACTTAATATAACTTCTCTTGGGATCAGATAAGGCGTGTATAGTGTTACTGCTATAGCTTCCTTTACTCCTATGCCATTAAATGTTATTGGCAAGAGTGAAATAAATCTGGATATAGAGGTTATTACCAAGACTATTAATATATTAATATTATATCCAAAGCCTAAGATTAATATTTTTATTCCTATTGCTGTTATAAACCATTTTGCCATTGAAATTAAAAAATTTATTATTATTTCTTTTTTTCCATATTTTAAGTATTCATGTATTGTTGAATATATCAAATCTACTTTTTTTGATTTTATTATTAATTTTATTAATTTTTTCCCAATATCTGAAATTATTATAATTCCCAAGATAAAAATAATTATTGCTGAAATTACTAATTTAATTGGGTCTATAATATTTTTAAATAAGAAAATTGAGCCTATTATACTTATAGTTGCTAATGTAGCTGCAGTTATTATTTTGTCTAAAAGAGCAATTGTTAAACCCTGATCAATACTTATACCTTCCTTTTTTAATAATCTGATAATATAGAATTCTCCTAAATTTCCGAAACTAAATAAACCTAAAGTATAACTTATTAATTGATATTTCCATATGGTCTTAATAGATATATTTTTGTATTTATTTAAAAGTAATTTGATATTAATTGCACCCATTAACATTATTATTGGATAAATAATTATAATTGGAATTGTATAATATATGTTTGCTGTCTTTATTGCATTAAAAATATCTAAAATTCCTATCTTATAGATTAGTGTGAATAGTATGATTATTCCTATTGTAAATTTTATAAGATTTTTTATTTTTGTATTCATAATTTTCTCATATCTGCTAAAAAGCCAAATATAATTATCTGTATGCCTGCAATTATTAGTAACATTGTTAAGATTGTAAGTGGAATATGCCCCACTTTTCCTTTAGTTATAAATAAATATGTAAGCCATAATCCTATTACTATACCTATAATAATTAGAGTAAATCCTATCCTGCCAAAAAATTTTAATGGTTCATAATCCCTATAAATCCTTAAGATATTTATCCATGCTTTTATTGCATATTCAAATGGGTTCTTAAATAATCTGCTTTTTCTTTTTGTAATTCTTGCATTTATTGGTATTTCCTTAATTTTGAAATTCTGCTTTGCTGCTTTTATAATCTGCTCCTGAGTATAAGTAAATGTATTAATAAACTGTATATTTTCTGCAACTTCTCTGGTAAATGCCCTGAAGCCTGTTGTTGTATCTGTTAATTTTACTTTTAGAAGTCTTGAAAGAACCTTTGCAAAACTTTTATTTCCAAACTGGTTCATAAATGGCATTACTTTATTTTTTTCTATAAACCTAGAACCTAATACTAAATCATATCCATTTTCAATTTCATTAATTAATCCTGGTATATATTTAGCATTGTATTGGCCATCTGCATCTGTATGAACTATAACATCAGCTTTTAATTCTAAAGCTTTTTTAATTTCTTTTTTGAATGTTTCTGCTAATCCAATATTATGTGAATTTGATTCAACTAAGACATTTGCTTTTTTTGCTATTTTAATAGTATGATCAATACTTCCATCATCTAAAACCAGTATTTGATAATTGTACTTAGTTTTATTCATTGAATTTTTTATTTCTTCTATTGTTTTGCCAATATTCTCTTCTTCATTATAAGCTGGTATGCAGATTATTATTTTCATATTGTCTTTGTTTTATACAGGTATATATCATTTTCTGTTTTTTTAATAACTTCTAAGCTTAATTGTTTTTTAGTTATGATATAATCATAATTATTAGAATTTATTTTATCTATGAATACTGTATTAGTAATCCATAATGCTGTCAATGCTGTTGATTTTCCTTTAGGGCATAAAACATCAATATTTTCCTTATTGAAAATTCCACAATAATCTTCATCAATCAGGATTTTAGCTGTTTTTGGGATGTTATCATTTATCCACTCACTTAATTTTACTTGAGGGTTATTTTCCCAAATCTTAGAACTATAAGATGTAATTGCTAAACTTGTTATTCCTGTTAATATAAATATTAAAAATATTATTGGAATTAGTTTTTTATTATTGTATAATTTGCAGGCTATTGCGATTAATATCAATATTAAAATTGTAACTATTATTATGGCTGTAATTTTGTTGATTAGTGTTTCTATAATAAAATCAATAACACCAAATAATGTAAGTGATATATTATTTACAGGGAATAATTTAAAAAATAATAATTGTGAACTTATTATTGCAGGTATTGCTGATATTAAAAATAATTTTTTTATTTGTTTTTTATTGTTATATTTATAGTAACTGATTAATCCCAGAATTATTATTATGGGTAAGGCAGTGTCAACATATCTTCCTATTGATCTTCCATTAATTTCTGGAATTAACAATTTTTCTTTTACATATCCTTTAGCTGCATGCTGGGATGCTCCAAAAATCACTATAGTTATTGTTATAAAAGTCAGCAATAATAAAATTTTCATTTTTGGGTCCTTAAATTTCTCTTTTAAATTTGATAATAAGAATACTGGAAATATTATTAATGCTGCAATCCATAAGTAGCTTAAATAAGTAATTATCCAGAACATTAAGCTTCTAAAATAATATGTGCTTTGATTTGTTATTTCTCCTGTATAATGGCCAAGAAATCCTGATATTGAAAATCCGAAATTAATTATATTTCTTATAATCCATGGAAATATTACCAGTAAAACAATTAATCCCATAACTAATTTTTTATTTATTTCTGAATATTCTTTTTTTATTAGTTTGTATATAAACAAGGCAATTACTATAAATACTAATGATACTCCTGCGAATCTTGTTAAGAAACATAATCCTATAAAAATTCCTGCAAGTATATCATAAATATATTTTTTTTCAGTAAAAGACCTGTATATGAAGTAAATTGAAAATAAAAATAATGTATAAAATATATTTTCTGACATTATATATGGCGTAAAAGCAAAACTCATGGGTAATATTGCTATAATTAATGAAACCAATGTTGATTTTTTTTCATCTAAAAAATCCCTTGATATTAAATAAGCAGGTATAAAAATTAATGATGAGAATATTGCATTCAATAGTTTCATGAATATATAAGCTATTTTTACATCATTGAAAATAAATGTAATTGACAGCAAGATGGAATAAAACGGAGGATAATTTAAGATTCTTAAGTTGTGTACATCGAAATTTAAATTCTGGAAGAAACTCTGGGCTGTTTTAATGTAAACGTATTCATCTGAATAAATTGTTGGTGTGCTGATAAATAGAGTGAAAATAAATTTTATTATAGTAATAATTATTATACTATAAATTAATTTTTTTGTCTTCATAAATTGATTAACTACAATACTTTTAAATACTTTATTAATTTAAGATTCTGTTTTATATATAAAATATTTTGTGTTGTTAAATGATATTTTATAATCTAAACTTATGTCTGAATCTGATATTATATATTTAATATTGTATTCTTTTGATATATTATAAATTAAATTTTTATTATTACTTAATTCATTAATTAGATTAAATCTCTTTTTCCATTCAAGAGCATATTCTTCATTAAATGCAGATTGTCCTCCATCTTTTCCTGATGCGAATAATGGTCTGAAACATTCTGTCCTTATCGAGCCACTCATATTGCTAAATGGCTGGGCTATAAATGTATCTGACTTATTAGTATTTTCTTTAATCCAACTACATGCTTCCATAAATTCTTTATCCTGGTAATATTTTGGAAATATAGTAAATTTTGGTATAAAGATGATAATTAAGATTATAATAGCAACAATTATATGCTTATAATTAATTCTCATTTTATTTTTATATAATAAACTGGTTATTAGAATTGTCAATGCTATTGCTATCATTAAATAAATTATCCTATCTGTTAATCCTAAGATAAATAAAGCTAATAATAATCCTAATGAAGGAATTATTATAGAAGCAACAGTGAATTGTTTTTTCTTAATAAAACTTATTTTTTTTGATAAATTATATTTTTCTTCAATTAAAATTAAAAGCAATGCTGGAATAAATATTATTAACATAATTTCTTTTATTAAAGTTGCAATGATTATACCTGTTAGTATAAAATTTAAAATAAAGTTTTTTGGATTTTCCTTTATTTTATTATAAGCAAAATATGCAAATAGGATAGTTATTAACATTTTTGAAATTATCAATGACCTTGCTAACTGGAATTGCTGGAATAATTGCAGCTTTGCTAAATCAACAGTTATAAAAGACAGAATAAACAAAGCAAATGGAATCAAGATTAACATTAGTATATTATATTTCTTTTCTCTATCTGATTTAAAGATTTCTTCTTTTTTATAATAAATGACTGTAAAAAGAACAAGACTTATTATTAAATAAATAAATGAAGTATAAGACCAATCTAAAATAAAACTTGGGTTTCTAAACCTTATTACTTCTTCCCATGCCGGACTTATTATTCCAAATAAGCTTAGATTTGCATTTCCTTTTATTCCTGCTAAAAATAATATTCCTGATATAATTGGTATTAATGCTGAAATTATTATACTTTTATTTATTTTGTGATCTTTAATAAATTTTAACATTAATGCAATATAGAAGAATGCTAAAAAAGGCAGAGAAGTCATTGGCTGCATGAATATACTCAAGCTTAATGGGATTGTTGAAAACAATTTTTTATTATTAAAGAAAAATACTAGAAATAATAAACAAAGTGATAATGCTATTGATCTTGGCTGAATTAATACATCAAAAGTTGTAATCATAGTTCCATAAATTATTAAGCCACCAGTTAATAAGAAACTTGAGAATAAACTGAATTTCTCATTATTTGTTATGTAAAAAGAAATTTTGTATATTGAATAAATATATATAATTCTAGTTATAAAAGCTAAAATTATTAGAATGAAAAATATGTTTAGGTTTGTAAATTCCATAGATTTTATAATAATGTCACTAAAACGTGTTAATGATGTCTGGCTGAAATCTAGTAATGGGTCATTAGTATATAATCCTGTATCAATAGATTTGTATATTTGTGGTATATATATGAAATGATCTCCTCCGAACACACCATATCCAGGAAACACAATAAGTGTAAATATTGTAAATAATATTATAAAATAAATCTGGTTTTTCATATTTTTAACTATTGGTTTCTATTTTTATTCTTTACTTTTAAACTTCATATCAATAATATGCTCTAAATTTGTATTAAACTACAATTATCCTTAAAATTACTTGGTTTATTATTCATCAAAAAATGTGAGGTATAAACTCATAATTTATATTTTGAGAAATGTTTAATAAGTAGTTCATCATTAAATAAAATGTTGTTAGAATGAAGAAAACAATTTTAATTTTAGCATTATTAATTTTTATTAATTCTGTTTTTGCCCAAGAGATTTGTGAATATAAAGACATTAAAACTGAATTTGGTTATACTTATCATGAACCAGGAAAAAAAGCAGAATATATTAATGAGAAATTTGTACGTATAACTGATTCAAAAGTTGTAAAAGATTTAGGGCAATTAAAAGAGTTAACATGCCTAGAATTTGCTGATTTTTATAATCAAGGGATTTCCGGAGATTTAGAAAACTTAAGAGAATTAACTAATCTGAAAGTCTTAAATTTACACACTAATCCAAATGTTTACGGGGATATTTGTGTTTTTAGCAAGGCTACTGAATTAAAAAGTTTAAAATTAGCTTTTGATGAGAAAATTTATGGTAATATTTTTTGTTTGAAAGACATAAATTTAGATACCTTTGCTATGACTTATACTAAAATTTCAGGAGACCTTTCTGATTTAAGTCATATGACAAATTTAAAAGCATTATATCTAAGTGGGACAAACATTACTGGAAATATTTCTGCTTTAAGCGGGTTGACTAACTTAGAAGAATTAACATTATCTGATCCAGAAACAGACAGTTCTAAATTTTATGGTAATTTAGCTTCTCTTGATAATCTAAAAAAATTAAGAAGGGTTGCCATTTATGATAAGGGCATAACTAATTGTGAACATTTCCATGAAGTTCATCCTAATATTGAAGGCGGATGTTCTGATAAATCAAAAGTTACAATAATAAACACTAATATAGAATCTGAAAAAATAATTAGAAAAGAAATTCGTGAACTAATGAATGTTCCAAAAGGAGGTAAACCTGAAGACAATGGACCGCCTGAAGAATGCATAACAAATGGACAATTCATTGGTGAGGAGAAATGCAGAACCTTAGTAGATAAAACTTCTTCAGGACAATCAGAAAAAACTGAACAACAAGAAAGAGCTGAGGCACAACAAGAGGATGATTTACAGAAAAATGGGTTATTACAAAAAGTGATTATTTGGTTTATTTCATTATTTAATTAATTCTTAAAAATGACATTTTATTTAACTTACAAAATCTTCTTCATACGTGTTTTGTCTGATGAAATCAAATAATTTTAAATTCATATCAGTGATGATTATTCTTCAATATAGATTTTTTGTGATTGAGGCAATGCTTATAAACTTAATATTGCTAATTCTTTTACAATGGAAAAGGTATCAATAATCTGTGCATTTAGAAACGAAATCAATACATTAAATGAATGTTTAACAAGTTTGGTAAATCAGGATTATAAAAATAAAGAACTTATTGTTATAGATGATGGCAGTAATGATGGTTCAGAGAAAGTAGCACAGAGTTTTGCAAAAAGATTTAAATTTGTAAAATATTATAGAATAAAACATATCAAGAATTATGGCTGTGTAAGACCTAGATTGCATGGCATAAAGCATTCTACAGGAGAAATTTTATTTATAGTTGATGCTGATGCTAAATATGCTAAAAATTATTTATCGCTTTGTACAAAACACCTTAATAAAAAAAATGCAGGTGTTGTTGGGAAAATAAGGGTTTGGAATCCAGATAATTTTATTTCTAAATACAGAGATGCTTTATATAGACTTAGATATGATGATATAGAAAATATTAAGAAAGAAATTAAAGACAATAAAATTGCTGCATGGGTTATATTTAAAAAAGTTTATGATGAAGTGGGTGGATACAGAATAAAAGAATCATATAGTGAAGATATAGATCTGGCTAAAAGAATAATGAATTCTGGTTATAATATCATCTATGAACCTAAAGCCTTATGGTGGCATAGGTGGAAGGATGAATTTATTTTAAGTATTAAAAATAGTTATAAAATTGGATATCTTAAAGGAAATAATCCTAATGACTTCAATATTAAAATGCTTTATTTTCTGGCATTTCCATTAATAATTATTCTTTCATTAATTAATAAAATATTTATTATTGCTTTATTCTTACATTTAATTCCTTTATTAGTCAAATCTTTAATTTTATTTTATAAGACTTATAAGAAGGGGTATGAAAATAGTTTTTATTCTTTGTATTTCTTTATTATTTCTTATTTACATAATATATCTATGGTTATAGGTTTTATTTTTAGGTTAATAAACAGAAATAGGATAAAATAAATTATCTTCTTTTTCCTATTACCCTTGCTGATATTCCGGCGATAATTGAGTATTCTTGAAATTTTTTATTTACTAAACTATTTGCTCCAACTATTGTTCCATTATTTACATCTTCAAAAGCTATAGCATTCATTCCAAACCATACATCATTTCCTATTACAATTTTTGTATTTTTACCTTCTTGAAGTCTCATTAATTTATCTTTCTTAATTCCATGAGCATTTTTTGAGCCACCAATTAGTACATGGCTTGAAATTAAAACATCATTTCCTATTTTTGCTAATCCTATTTCGCTATATAATCCTATAAAAACATTATCTCCAATTTCGCTTTCTTTATAATTAATTGTACCACCAAAATCTACAAATAAATTCTTACCACATTTTTCTAATGAAAATTTATACCAATATCTTCTTATTAACATACCAAGTTTTCCAGGTATTAGTGAAATAATTAATCCAATTGTTATAAATTTAAAAAAATGTATTATGTGTAAGATTTTGAATAATACTGTAATTATAATTGCAATTGGTATTAGAATTAGTGTATGTATCTTTGAGATAATATTTGAAATATTCATTTTATTATTTCAAGCATAAGAATACAATTTAAGCTTTACTGTTGAGGTGAAAAATTTGATTGTAAGTAACTATAAAGTGATAAAAATAATAAACCTTATAAATTTATAGAATTTGTCAAATTTATGAAGAAAATAATAGAGAAAGATCAGTTTAGTGTTGGATATGAATTTGGGGAAGAAGAAATAAGAAATGCTTTATCTCCAGAATATATTGAATTTCTAAAAGAAGCAGGTTATGTTGATTTAGATAAAACACCTAATTTATTTGTTGCAGCTAAATTATTCAACTAATTATTCCTTCATTAAAAAAAGAATCAAATTCACAAGCAAAAAAAACTTTATATGAAATGGTTGAAAAATATGCAGAATTAATGGAAGATGAAGTTTTAGATGGAAACAAATTAAAAATAGGAGAATCTTATAGAAATTTAGAAACACTTCCGCAAACTGGTCATTTTGATAGTTCTGATCTTAATTTACTTGGTTATCCTAAAGTTACTAAAAGAAGTGGAGAATTTGGTTTATATAATGATTTAAATTTAGAAAGAAAAGCTGCCGTTCGTGGCTGGGGCTCTGGGTTGAGCTTGGATTTGGACGGGTCTCCTGCTTTTGCGAATGATTGGTTTGGGGTACGTCTCGCAGAATTTTTCTGAGGTTATAAAACTCATTTTTTTGATATTCTGAATCTATCAGAAGTCAATTATTTTTCTAATACAACAAATGCTATTGCTGTTTTATTTGTATGAGCAATTGAACAATTAATATTATCGAATTTCTTTCTTTTTATATAAATTAATGGCTTATTATTCAAATCATTTAATATTTCAATCTCTTTAATTGCAATTTTCTTTCCAAATGCTTTAATCACAGCTTCTTTGGCACAAAATTTTCCTGCAAAACTTATCCAAGGCTCTTTTTTCTTTATGCAATATTTTATTTCTTTTTTTGTAAATATCTCTTTAATGAATTTAGTATTTTTAATGTTTTTCTTAAATTCACTTATATTTTCAATATCAACTCCAACTCCAATTATCATATTATTTTTTCTCTAGTAATTTATCTTTATTAAATATAAATAAACTTGTCTTTAGAACATCCCATAAATCTACGAATAAACAATTTTCCTTAACTAAATTCTTAAAATCCAGGTTTTCGTAATATGTATGATTTGTAGCCAAAATAACTATATCTGCATCTGATAGAACACTATTAATATTTTTATTGTCAACAAATGGGTCGTGTGTAATTATAGTCACAAATTCATTTTTAAAAAGATTAACTAATTTTAAGCTTAAACTATCTCTTAAATCATCACTATCTTTCTTAAAAGTTAATCCTAATATTGCAATATTTTTGTTTGTGATATTTACTTTTTCTTTTAATTTCTGAACTAAAAACAAAGGCAGACCTTCATTAATTTTATAGGCAGCACTAATCATTGTAGTGGATAAATTGAAATGTGGCATAGCGTTTAATAATATCCAGGAATCTTTACCAAGGCATGGTCCTTTTGTAAATCCAGGTTTAGGAACATTAGATCTAGAATATCCATTATTCATTGCTTCCCTGATTTTATAAAAATTTGCTCCTAAAGTTTCAGCAATTATAAAATATTCATTGGCTAAGGCAAAATTTGCAGCTCTATAACTATTATTAAATAGTTTAGTTAATTCTGCTTCCAATGGTGTTACTCTTGTTACTCCTGGATGAAGTTTTGTAAATAAATTTTTAACTTTCTCAAAACTTATATCATCATATACTCCAATTACATTAGACAATTCTTTTAATTCTTTAATAGAATTATTCTGAGTTAATCTTTCCGGGACTGTAGCAAGGAACAAATTTTTTCCTATTTTAAAATTGCTGTTATTTTCAATAAAATTTTTTATATAATCAGTAGTTTTAGGAGCTAAAGTGCTTCTTAAAATAATTAATTGGTTTTCTTTAAGATTTGGCATTAAATTTTTTATTAAATTTATAAGTTTTGATAAATCTACAGTAAAATCACTATCTATCGGGGTTCCGATTATTATTATTATATTTTCACACTCTGATATTTTATTATGATCTAAAGAAAGAAAAAATGTATTATCTATTACTTTATTTAACAATTCCTGCGAGCCTTCTTCAAGGAAAGGCATGATTTTTTTCTTAATTTTATTTATGCTTTCTTCATTTATATCTAAACCTAGAACTTTAAGTCCTTCGTTTGCTAAAACTAAACTTAATGGCAAACCAACGTGTCCACATGCTCCAATAATTGCGACATCATAATTAAAATTTTTCATTTTATTCCTTATTTTGTATTCTATGTTAATTTTTAAATCTTTTTATAATTAAATATAGTGAATTTTAAATTCGATAATCTTAAAAATGGTTATAATCTTTTGATTGTTTAATGAAATCTGTTTTTGCCCAGAAAGGAAAGATTGTAATAAAGGATTTGCCTATACCTTATTGCAATGCCAATAGTGTTTTAGTAGAAGTATCTTATTCTTTAATTAGTTCAGGTACAGAAATGAGAGCTGTTAAGGGAAGTAATTTTGATTTTAAACAGGCCTTTTTGAAGAAAAAAACTCTTGTTAATAAAATAACAGAACAAATTATTAAAGATGGTTTGTCTTATACTCTTAATTATATAGATAATAAAATGAATAAACTTGTTCCTTTAGGTTATAGTGTTGTTGGAAAAGTCATACAGGCTGGAAATAATGTTAATGATATTTCCGTTGGTGAAATTGTCTGCTGTGGCGGCACTGGATTTGCAAATCATGCTGAATTTGTTTCTGTTCCGCGTAATTTAGTTGTTAAGGTTCCTGATAAAATTGATTTAACAGAAGCTGTTTTTTCTGTAGTTGGTGCAGTTTCTTTACATTCTATACATCAATCAGAACCAATTTTAGGAGAGAAAGCAGTAGTAATAGGTTTAGGATTAATAGGTATTTTAACTATGAAATTATTGAAGTGTTTTGGTGTTGATACATTAGGAATTGATATAGATCCTTCGAGAGTAGATATTGTTAATAATATGGGATTAAAAGCGTATACTGTTTCTGAAGCTGAAGATAAAACTGATTATTTTACAAATAAAATTGGTGCAGACTTAATTTTTGTATGTGCTTCTTCAAATGACAGTGCTGTTTTACAATTGGCTAGCAAAATCTGCAGAAACCGCGGAAAGGTTATTGTTGTTGGATTTGTTAACCTTAATTTAGACTGGGGTATTTTTTATTCTAAAGAAATAAAGCTTCTTATGTCCCGAAGTTATGGTCCTGGAAGGTATGATCCTAAATATGAAATTGATAACATAGATTATCCTATTGAATATGTCAGATTTACAGAAAACAGGAATATTGAATTATTTTTAGATTTATTAAAAAATCATGAATTAAATGTTAAACCTTTAATATCTAAAATTTTTAATATAGACGAAGCTGCTTTAGCTTACCAATCACTTGAAAATAAGGATTGTCTTGGGGTAGTTTTAAAATATGGAGAACCAAAAGAAAAAAATAGGGTAATCCAATTATCAAATAAAAAACCAGAAAAAAATTCAATTAATGTTGCTGTGACAGGACCTGGCAATTTTGCTACTGAAAAACATTTTCCTAATTTATATAATGATAAATTTTTCAATATAAAAACAGTTGTTGCCTCTACTGGAATTAGTGCGCATAATGCTGCTAAACTGTTAGATGCACAGACAATCAGTACAGATTATTCTATTGTTTTAAAAGATAAAGAAATTGATTTAGTTTTTATATCTACACCACCACAGATGCATGGAAAAATGGTTTTAGATGCTTTGAAAGCTGGGAAAAAAGTATTTGTTGAAAAACCTTTATGCACTACTGAAAATGAACTTAAGGAAATTGAATCTTATATTTTAAAAAATAAATCCTTTTTAATGGTTGGGCATAACAGAAGATTTGCGCCCTTTTCTGAAAAAGTCAAACAATGGCTGAAAATAAATGATGGACCAACTTATATTAATTATACAGTAATTATTTCACCTGTGCAGGATAGAAATAATCTTTCTGGCGGCAAGATAATAGAAGAGATGACTCATTTTTTAGATTTATTTAATTTTTTTATAGATTCCAATATTGTAAAAATTAATTCCCAATCTTTAGGTAATCTTGGAGTACATTCGATAAATAATAATATAACTGTAAATATTTTATTTGAAGATGGTTCAATTGCTAATTTAACTTATCTGACAATTGCTTCTACACAACTTCCTAAAGAGACTATTTCAATACATAAAAATGAAACAAGTGCAATAATCGAAGATTTTGAGAAATTAACTTTATTGGATAAAAATTCTAAAAAAGAATTTAATTTAAAAGTGCAAGATAAAGGCTGGAAAGAAGAATTAAATACTTTATCTGAAGCATTAAAAGGCAATAAGGATATTAGTTTTGAATTAAGCAGTTCAATATTGGCTACTAAAACTGCTTTTGAAATTATAAAACAAATCAGGAAATAAAATGGATAAAATTACTTTAATTAAAAATCTAAATATTATTTGTTCTTTGCAGGATAAGAAGGGATATTTTGTTGATCCAGTTACTCACCATATAGATCCAAGAGGCACTGCTGAGATCTGCAAGTCTTTATTGTACATAGGAAAAAAAGCAGAAGCTGAAATGGGATTTAACTGGCTGGCTGAAATCCAGGCAAATAATGGGAGCTGGAATGAAGTTCTGCATGATGGTTTTAATGAAGAAAGTTGTGTAGCTACGTCAATTATAGGGAGACTGATGTTAATTGCTTATGAAAAGACTAAAAACAAACATTATCTTCAATCTGCTTTAAAATGTTCTGAATATTTAATTAGCAGAGAATTTAGCCCTGGATATTTTATAAAATCTTACAGGCATTACGGGGATGTATTAAATGTTAATGCATGTTGTGCTGCATTTTTTTATAAATTGTATGAAGTTACGAAAGATAAAAAGAATATAATAATTAGGGATAGGGCAATATTCAATATTATAAGATACCAATTTAAAGATGGATTTTATCCTTATGCTTCAAGAATGTTAAATAACCCTTATGAATATCATTTAAATGTAAGAGATCCACATTATCATGCAATTACTTTATATTTTTTGATGTTGTCTGATCCAAAATTTGAAAACAGGTATCTTAAACTTTCAGTTGAAAAGGCTATTAACTGCATGAAAAAAAATATAGTTCATGGTAAATTTGACTGGTCATTTGGACATTTACAATTTTCTTTAGGATTAAATGGAGGTTATGCTTATGCTTATTACTGCTTAAGATACACTAATAATAATACTTTATTAAAAAAATCTGATGTTGATAGTAATGGATTAATACTTAGGCATGAAAAAATCAGGATTTATTTTTTAATAAAGAGAATTCTTAAAGAGATTTTTAATTTTGGAGTGGATGGGAATACAAATTATTCATTATGGATAAGATTATTTAGGTTAAAAGGTATTGCTGGCAGACTAAAAATGATTTATTTTAGAAATAAAGTTTCTTTATATTATACTGCACAAATGTATGATTGCTTAACTGAATTTCTTTTTGTTAGTAAATAAATTTTTAATTAAAAAGCTTTAAATAATTCATGGCTTCGTAAAGTTTTATGAAAATTTGTATTGTAAGACCTAATTATGATTCACATATAGTTGCACCGCCACTTGGAATGGGATATGTTTCTTCTTATTTGAAATCAAGAGGGCATGAAACAAAAATTATAGACGGGCTTAATCTTGGTCTGAATAATGATCAGATACTACAAGAATGCAAAAATTTTGGTGCTAAGCTTGTTGGCGTATATGTTTTAAGTGCCTTTTTTTTAGATGCTATTGATCTTATTAATAAATTGCATAACAATGAAATGAGAGTAGTTTTGGGTGGTACACAGCCAACATTCATGCCCAAATATACTATGGATAAGACTAATGCTGATTTTTTAGTTATGGGCGAAGCTGAAACTACTATGGCTGATCTTGCAGATGCATTAGATAAAAATATTTCATGTGATACAATCCCTGGTTTAATAACAAGGACAAATTTAAATCCAGCTGAAAGGCCATTTACTGATAATCTTGATGAATTTCCATTTCCTGATTGGGAACAAATTGATCCAACAAAGTATAAAAAAGCACCTCATGGAGGATTTATTAAGAATTATCCTTATGCTCCAATAGTTTCTACGCGTGGATGTCCATATAGATGCACTTTTTGTGCTTCACCTAAATTATCACAGAGGAAAATAAGATTTAGAAGTCCAGAGAATGTTGTTGCTGAAATTAAATTACTTAAGGAAAAATTTGGAATAAAAGAAATTCATTTTGAAGATGATAACCTTACATTAAAAAGAGATCATGCAAAAAAAATATGCGAACTTTTAATTGAACAAAACATAAAAGTTAACTGGGCGTGTCCTAATGGCATAAGGGCAGATAAACTTGATGATGAATTGGCAGCATTAATGAAAAAAGCAGGATGCTATTATGTGGCATTTGGCATAGAATCCGGCAATCAAGAAATCCTAAACAATGTCAAAAAAGATACAACTCTTGAAAAAATAGAACAAGGAGTAAGGATTGCAAATAAAGCAGGAATAATGACACAAGGATTCTTTATTTTTGGCTTGCCTGGAGAAACAGAACAGACTATAGAAAATACTATACAATTTGCCAAGAAAATTCCATTAACAAGGGCTCAATTTCTTTTGCTTGATGTAATGCCTGGAACTGAATTATGGGATACTATGGATTATGAAGCTAAAAAAGACTGGGGTGTTAAGAGTTATCATGAAGTAACATGGGTTCCGCCAACAGTAAGCCTTGAAGCATTAAAAAATGCTGTTCCAAGAGCTTTTAAACAATTTTATTTAAGACCTAAACAATTTTTTTCAATTGTCAGATTTATAAGACCACAACAATTGCCTTTTTTATTCAAAAGACTTTTGGCATATAAAATCCTGGGCAATAAAAAATAACTTATTTTCTTTCATGATATTCCTGTTCTGTATTTACACCCCAAATGTTTTCCTTTGATTTTTTGTTTTTTATAATATTTTCCACTGCAGTCATTGCTGTTAACATAGAATGATCTTGATTATTGTATTTGTGCATTCCATTTCTTCCTATTAAAAACAAATTTTCAAATTTATCTAAATATTCTCTTATTTTATCAAACTGATCATAAGTCCCAAAATATGCAGGATATGTCTTTTCCATTTTAATAACTGTTGCATCTATAAAATCAGATTTTTCAATTATTCCTATTTTAATTAATTCTTGTTTTGCAAATTCAATCATTTCTTTTTCGCTTTTTTTCCATAATTCATCTGTGGTGTAACAGAAATATTCTAAGCCTATCCAAACTTTTTCATGATCAGAAACTAAGTATGGGCTCCAGTTATTGAATACTTGTAATCTGCCCAATAATACTTCAGGTTCCTGGATATAAATCCAATTATCTTTAATTAATTTTGTCTTATCTTTTTCATCTTTAATTTTTAATTTTTTCAGAAGCATGCCAACTGTAATAAAATCTCTGTACATTAGTCCATTGCTTATATTTTTTATATTTTCCGGAACATCTGTATTAATTGAAGAAATTAAATCTTTTACTGGCATTGTTGAAAAGAAATAATCTCCTTCTATGATTTCTTTCTTATTTGTTTTTTTGTTGATTGCTTCAATCTTGCTTATTTTATTATCTTTTATAGTAATACTATTTACTTCTGATTCATTTATTATTATTCCGCCTTTTTTTATAATTATTTTTGCAACTTCTTCCCACATTTGGCCAGGACCGAATTTTGGGTATAAGAATTGTTCTATTAAGGAAGTTTCTACATTTTTTTGGTTTATATCTTTTTTATTTCTATTAAATAGAAAATGCTTTATTGCTTTTGAAATAGACAATCCTTTTATTCTTTGTGCTCCCCACTCTGCATTTATATCATTGCATTTTACACCCCATACTTTTTCTGTATAGGATTTAAAGAAGGTTTTGTACAATCTCTTTCCGAATCTATTTATAAAAAATTCTTCTAAATTTTTCTCTGGTTTAATTGGTTTTATCATGCTTTTTGTATAACTTATACCACATAAAATTGACCTAATTAATCCTAAATTTATTAAAGTATTTTTGCTTAAAGTTATTGGATAATCAAAAAACTTTCTTAAAAAATATATTCTAGATTTTCTTCTTCTTATTAACATAACCTTATCTGTTTTTTTAGGATCTCTTCCTTCATTTTCATTTTTAATTTTATTGTTTTGTCCCTGATAACTTATATTTTGCATTTCACCAGAAGATTTTTCTAATGGCAGTATATTCAACCACCATTGCATAACTTTATCAGATTTGGAAAAAAATCTGTGTCCTCCAATATCAATTCTGTTTCCTTTATAATTTGCTGTTCGTGAAATACCACCTATATAATCACTTTTTTCTATTATAATTGGTTTTATATTTGTTTTATCTAATAATTCATATGCTGCTGTTAAACCTGCTGGTCCTGCGCCTATAATTACTGCTTTTTTTACCATGTTTTTATGTAAAATATCCCCTTAATAATTATTTTGGTGAAATTTATTTTTGTTTTTAAGTTACTTTAAATTTCCTTTTTCAAAACTAAATAATTTTACTTCCTGATTATCTAATACTCCTCCATTTACAGCATTAATTTTGATATTCCTTAAATCGAATTTTTGTGTCATATAACTTAAATTCCAAATTGGTTGCTTTATTTGCTGTAATATGATAATTATTCTTATCCATTTAAAATTATCTCCAAGTAAAATTTTACCTGTATCTAAAGCTTTATTTAAACTTATTTTTATTTCTTCTAATTTTAATTCTTCTACTTCACTTTTTTCTTTTTTAAATACTTCTGAATTTTCTTCTAACACTATTTCAGAATTCATCTTATAACTTGTCATTTTGTCTGTTTTCCCATTGTAAAAGTCTAATTGCCATATTGTATCATCAAGTTCTGGGTTTTCTGACATCAAGAATGCACCTGAAAGAATTCCCTCATTTTTAAATTTCTTTGATTTTATTAATCTTTGATATTCTTCTTTTATGTCTTGCATTGTTAAATCTTATTTTTCATTTCTTCTAATAATTTTTTAATAAATTTTTCTTTATTTAAGTTTATAACTTCATTATCCCTTGTCCTTATTGCCAATTCATTTGAATTTATTTCTTTATCTCCTATTGTTATAATATAGTTAATTTTCATTTGCTGGTTATCCCTTACTTTTTTTCCAATACTTTCTGCTCTATCATCTAAGTCTACACGAATATCCTGTTCTTTTAATTCATTATATAGCTTTTTTGCATATTCAATATGCCTGTCTGCTACTGTAATTATTGCAACTTGAACTGGTGACAACCACAGAGGGAATTTTCCTGCATAATGTTCTATTAATACACCCATAAATCTTTCTAATGAACCTAACATAGCTCTATGGATCATAATTGGAGTATGTTTTTTTCCATCGCTTCCTTCATAGGTTAATTCAAATCTTAATGGCAATTGAAAATCTAATTGTATTGTTGCTAATTGGTGTTCTCTTCCTAATGCATCTTTAACTCTTAAATCTATTTTAGGACCATAAAAAGTTCCATCTTTTTCCGCAATTTTAAATGGAATTTCTTTTTGCTTTAAAATCTCCTGCAATAATTTTTCTGCTTTATCCCATAATTTCTTATCACCCATAAATTTTTCTGGTCTTGTACCTAATGTCATGCTATAATCTAATCTAAAAATATTATTGTAAATATATTTTTCAAAACCTAATACATTTTCAATTTCTTCTTTTAATTGCTCTTCTGTCACAAATATATGAGCATCATCTTGTGAAAATTTACGAACACGAGTCATACCGCTGAGTGTTCCTGATAATTCATTCCTGTGTAATGGGGCAAAATCTGCAATTCTTAATGGAAGATCTCTATAACTCCATAGTTTGTGTTTGTAAATTAAACAATGAGACGGACAATTCATTGGCTTTAAACTAAACATCTTTTTTTCACTTTCCATATTAAACATATTATCTTTGTAATGCTGCCAATGACCTGATGTTTCCCATAAAGTTTTTTCATATAATAATGGAGTTATAACTTCCTGATAATTTCTCTTTTTATATTCTTCACGAAGTAATTTTAATAATGCATTGAATATTATTGTGCCTTTTGGAAGAAATATTGGTGCTCCCGGAGAATATTCGTGGAAAAAGAATAAGTCTAATTTTTCTCCTAATACTCGATGATCTCTTTTTTTTGCTTCTTCCAACATTTTAAGATAATCTTCCAATTCTTTTTTTGTTGGAAACGCTGTTCCATAAATCCTAGTAAGCATTTTATTTTTTTCATTTCCTCTCCAATATGCACCTGCTATTTTTAATAATTTGAAATATTGCAATTCTTTTGATGGTGAATCTATATGTCCTCCTTTGCATAAATCTACATAATTTCCTGACCTATACAATGTTAATTTCTTTCCTTCTTTTGAAAATTCTTCTATTAATTCTAATTTGTATTGGTTGTCTTTGAATTCCTTTTTTGCTTCTTCTGAAGTTACTTCAGTTTTTTCAAATTTTTTCCATGATTGTAAAATCTGGCTCATCTTCTTTTCTATTTTTGGCAGATCTAATTCTGAAATCGGCTCTTTGAAATCAAAATCATAATAGAAACCCTCTTCTATAGCGGGACCAATTGTTCTTTTAGCATCTGGCCAAATTTCCATAACTGCTGCTGCTAATAAATGAGCACATGAATGCCTTAAATTTTCTAAGTTTAACATACAATTTTGATTATTATTTCCTATAAATAAGTTTCCTTTATCAATTTTAATATTTTAACTAATAATAAAGTTTATACATTAATTCTAAATTAATAAATCATTTTTTAAATAGTAATCCATATTCAGCAGCAAAAATTCTCTGTTAGATAAATTTTTTATTTCCATAACATTTATAAAGAAATTTGATTAGTATCTTATATATGAAAACGGTGACAATCCTATTATCTTTAACTTTTCTATTAATTATTTTGCCTGTTAATGCTTTAGTAATATTAGATTCTTTTGACAAGCAAGTTTATAATTCTGGTGATAAATTATTTTTGAATGGAGAATTTATTAGAGATGTAGATACCAGGGGATATTTAAATTTTAATTTACAATGCGGAAATAATAGTGCAAGAATTGCTACAATTTTAGTTGATACTGATAAAGCTGATAAACAAAAATTTTCACAATTAGTTCTTGTTCCAAGGAATGTTAATGGAGAATGTGAAATTGAAATAAAATTAACAGATGAATCTACTGGCGAAACTATTGAGGTAACTAAGATGGTTGGAATTACAATAACTGATGAATTAAATGCAGATTTTGCAATTAATAAAAATAAATTCCAGCTTGGAGAAACATTAGAACTTATGGGTAATGTAAATAAGAAAGATAATTCTTTGGCATCAGGATCTGCTGCTATTTATTTTAATATTGAGAACCAGACCATATTTTTAGACAGTGTCACTTTTAACAATGGAGAATTGGAATACAAAAGAGACCTTGGATTTATTCCTCCGGGAGAATATAATGTTGATGTAGAATTATTTGATAATTTTGGCAATAAAAAATTTTTAGAAGACCTTTATTTAATTTCTATAAGCGGCAACCTAAAAATGACTTCTAATTTTGATAAATCTATTTATGATCCTGGAAATAATGTTATACTAAGCGGTTCTGTATATGGCTTAAATAATGCTATTTTAAATAATGTTGAAGTTGATGTTTTAATTGACGGCAAAACTTATGAAAATTTAGTGTTACAAGATTCTAATTTTTATAGTATAAACTATCCTTTGGCTAAAAATATAAAATCTGGGAAACATGCAATCATTGTCAATACAAAAGCTGATGGCGGAAATTATGGAAAAGAAACTTTAAACTTTACTGTAACTCAAATTCCCACTAAATTAAATTTAGATGTCAAATCAAGTTCTTTTATTCCTGGAGAAGAGGTTTTCTTTTCTTTAAATTTAATTGACCAAGCAGGCGATAATATTGAAGATACAATCAATGTGGCTTTATTAAATAAGGATAATAAAATTGTTAGTTCTGGAATATTTACAGATAATGGAAAACTAAAAATTCCTGAAATGTCAAAGCCCAATACATGGAAAGTAAAAGCAGAAAAATATGGTTTAAATGATGAAGCTGCAATAACAATTAAAGAATATACGAAATTAGAAACTGAATTAAATGGTGATAAATTAACTATTAAAAATATTGGAAATATCAAATATAAAGGACCATTAACTGTTATAGCTGGAAGCTTAGAGAAAAATAAAAATATTGTTTTAGGATCTGGTGAAAATAAAGAAATAGATCTTAAGGATTTATTGCCAAATGGAATATTTGATTTAAAAATTCCTACATCTGGAAAAGAGTTTAAAAATGTTGCAATTAACAAACCAAAAAGTATGTTTTCTGGTTTAAGTTCAGGATTTGATAGCCTGACTGGTAATGTAGCTAAAAATGTTGAAGGTCCAAGCAGGAAATTTGGTTTAGGATTTTTATTATTAATATTGGTTGGATGTACTTTGTTTTTAGTTTTCAGAAGAAAAATGGATAATGGAAGAAAACCTTCTTATGAAAACTTAAGTAAAATGAAAACAAATAAAATGGATATTTTAGAAGAGCCCAGGAAAGAATCACCATATGTGCATAGAGAACAACCGGTGCATAGGCAACCAGTAGAATATGGTAAGGCAACACAGGAAGACATAGATGATTTTAAAAGAAGAATGGTTAAAAATTTACAGGAAGAAAACCAGAAAAAATCCTGGAATCAATTTGTCAATCAACAGAAAGATAGCATGAATGAGGATAACAAGCCTAAGGGTGGCATGTTTAATATGTTTTGATGAAAATAATTAATTTATTCTTAATATTAATTTTAGCCTTTATTTTAGCGAATTGTCAGAATAAAGGGGATGTTTTTAATGTTGATAACCAATCTTTAGTTGAGAACACTTCTGAAGAAAATTCTAATACAAAACAATTTGTTGAAGTTGATATTAACAATACTATTGAAAATAAATCTTTAAGTGTTATAAAAATTGAGAATAAATCAATTCAAAATCAAACTCCACAACTTAAGGTTGTTGCTCATGCTTCAAGTGCTGTAGATGATCCTTCTTCTCCTTTGTATGGTGGTGGTTTTAATCCTAAAGAAGGACCAGGTTCTCAGATAAATATTAGAACTGGAACGATTGGAGGAATAGAAGTTTATTATGATAATTCTTTTCAAGGCAAGACTGCGCCAATTGATAATGATGATCAATTTGGTTATTTAATTGATAGATTAGCTAGGACTAAAAGAACTGTTACAACTGGATTTCATAATATTGTTCTAGTAAAAAATAATGTTGTATTATATAACCGAACTTTATACATTCATTATAAAAATGAATCTGCTAAAGGTGAATGGATTATATTAAACCAATAGATTTATAGTATTTTTTATTTCTATTATTTTATGGATATAATAACTGATTCAAAATTAGATAAATATCTTGATATTACATCTAGAGCATTGAAGAAAGTTAAATTAAATAAAAAAGGAAAAATTAATTTTGAAGAATCTGCTAAAGATTTTTTTGATATGGCTAAAAGATATTTTGATGATGCAAAATATTTTAGGGATAAAAAAGACTATGTAAATGCTTTTGCTGCTTTAAATTATGCACATGGTTGGCTTGATGCTGGAGCAAGAATTGGGTTGTTTGATGTTGATCATGATAATGAGTTATTTACTGTCGATGGTAAGAAATAAATAAGATTGTGCTATTAGATATAATAGAAAGTTTTATTATCTTAATAAATTTATAGAGTTTATGAAAAAAGAGATTTTAGTTTTTTCTTTGGGTGGAAGTTTAATCGTACCTGATAAAGTTGATTATAAGTATTTACATAAATTTAAATCTTTTATTAATAAATTAAGAAAATTCTATGATATTATTATAGTTACTGGTGGAGGAAAAACTGCAAGAAATTATATTAAAGCAGTTAAAAATGAGAAACTAAAACCTTATTATCAAAGTTTGGTTGGAATTGAATCAACTAAATTAAATGCAAGGTTAGTTGCTGGATTTTTGGATTTAAGCTGCAGAATTCCAGATTCTTTAAAAGAAGTTAAAGAAGAATTATTTAATCATAAAGTTGTTGTTTCTGGTGCATTGGGATTTCAACCTGATATGACTAGCGATAGCAATGCAGCACAAATTGCTTCTTATACGAAAGCTAAATATTTTATTAATCTGACAAATGTAAATGGATTATATGATAAAGATCCTAATAAATATAAAAATGCAAAATTAATTTCAAATATCACTTTTAAGAATTTTTTATTGACTGTGAATAAGATTAAATACGAAGCTGGACAGCATTTTGTTCTTGATCAGGCTGCTGCTGAAATAATAGATAATAAAAAAATAAAAACTGTCATTATTAATGGCAAAAATCTTAATAATCTGAATAATTTTATTTTGAATAAGGGTTTTATTGGTACTTTAATAATATGATAATCTGTATTAGTGGATCTGTTGGAACTGGTAAGACTACTATAGCTAAAAGCTTAGCTCAAAAACTTAAATTTAAATGTGTTGATATCAATATGTTAATTAAGAAAAACAAAATTTATTCTGGATATAACAAAAAATTAGAAACATATGAAGTTGACGTAAAAAAATTAAACAAATTTTTAGTTCTTTATATTAAAGGTAAAGATAATTTAATTTTAGATTCGCATTTAAGTCATTATCTTAATAAGAAATTTATTGATTATTGTATTATATGTAAATGTGATCTTAAGGAACTTAAAAAAAGACTTGAGAAAAGAAAATATAGTAAGGAAAAAATAAGAGAGAATTTAGATGCAGAGATTTTTGATGTTTGTTTAATTGAGGCTTTAGAGATGGAACATAAAATTATTGTTGTTAATACTACTAAGGATAGTTCTGTAAAATGTGTTAAGAATATAATTGATGAAATTAATAGATTAAAATGATTCTTATTTTTTATATAAATGTTTATAAACTTTTTAAATGAATTCTTTTTATGGTAAAATTTGAAAAACAAGTTGAACAATACCTTGGCAGGGCTAAGCACGATAGTAATGTTGTTGCTTATCCTCTTGATGAAGTTGCGATTTATGAAATAGTTGGCGGTATTGATGGCAGTGGATCAGCTTCTGGTTTAAGCTCAGGTGCTAGATATGAAATTAAAAATAGGTTTGTTAATGGAAGATTTATTGATGTTTTGAAATATGCTCTTAAACAGAGAGATTTTTGTGGTTGGTATTGTGGGCTGAATAATTTAGACAACCAAAATCATGGATTTGTAAAAAAAGTCGAAGCTAAAAAATTAAACAATGATGATTCTTTGGATGAAATAATAGAACAATATAAAAAATAATTTTCTTTCCGATTTTATCTTTTAAAAATATTTATATGAATTAGGATCTATTTTCCAAATCTTCTTTGTCTGTTAGAATATTCTTTTAAACATGCAATAAAATCTTCTTTATCAAATTCAGGCCATAGTTTATCTGGTAAAAATATTATTTCAGCATAAACTGATTGATATGTTAAGAAACCGGATAATCGTGATTCTGAAGTTCGTATTATTAAATCTGGATCTGAATCTAAATATAAGTTGTGCTTGAAAACTTCTTCATTTATCTCTTTAATATCTAGTTTTCCTTCTTTAACTTTTTCTGCTATTTTTTTTGTTGCATCTATAATTTCAGCTCTTCCACCATAAGCCATTGCAAAATTTATTGTATAAGGTTTGTTATTCTTGGTTTTTTCCATAAGTTCATACATTGGTTTTTTAACATTTTCTGGAAACATTTCTATTCTTCCAATAAAATTAATTTTAATATCTTTCACTCTTTCGTCTTTTTGCAATTCTGTAAATGCTTTTTTAAATAAATTCATTAAATAATCAAATTCTTCTTTTGGTCTGTCGAAGTTTTCTATAGAGAATGCGTATAATGTTAATTCTTTAATATTGAATTCCTTACACCATTCAAATGTTTTTTTTACTTTTTCATAACCCCACTCATGGCCTTTAATTGGTTTTAACATAAGTCTCTTTGCAAATCTCCTATTTCCATCTAAAATTATGCCAACATGTTTTGGGATTGTATTTAAGCTTGGTTCCATTTAATTTTTGGAATAAGAAAAGTATTAAAATATTGTGATTTATAATTCTATATGGCATGTGATATTGTTTTAATGAATAAGGATAAAGAAATTGAAGATTTTGCTAGAAAACTTGGTTTTACTAAAGTGTTTTTTAAAGAAGATATTAAATCACTAAAAATTCTGCAAACTGAAAATTATAGTGAAAAAAGGAAGGTAATTGAGAGAAAACAAATAAAGATATTATTGAATCCGCATCTGCTTTCTGTTAAAGATTCTTTGCATTACAGAAGATCTGGTTTAGACCACATTTTATGTAATGTAATGCACAAAAACAATGTAGCAATGGCGTTTACTTTAAACAGCTTAAATAATTATATTGAGATTGGAAGATTAATGCAGAATATTCTTTTATGCAGAAAATACAAAGTAAAAGTTTTATTTTTTAGTTTTGCTGAAAATGTTTATGGATTAAAATCTAAATCGGATATTGAGTCGCTTTTGCAAGTTTTAGGAATGACTCCTGGAGAATCAAAAAATGCTTTAGAATTCAATAGTTTTATAAATTAGTTTATTCAGAAATATTCTATAAATGGTGGTGATAATATAAATGAATGATAGTACAAAATTAGCTTATGTTGGTCTTGGTTTATTGGTTGTTCTTTCTACTGTTTTATTTGCAACAAATTTTGGTTTACAAACAGGTACTGGAAAATTTTCTTATGTTGTTACAGGTTATGACACTGGTTCTGTTATTGTTTTAACAGACACTGTTGGAGGAGATGTTTATGTTGATGATACTTTTGCTGGAAAAACAGGTTATTCAATGAGTGTTAAAGTCAGTAATTTAGGAAGAGGATATCATAAATTTACATTATGGAAAGGAGAAAATTCTGTTTCTAATGACTTTTATGTGTATGCTGGTGAAAACAGAGGGCAGAGAGTTTATTTAGAACTTAATTAATTTTTATTTTAGAGTAGTAACAAACAAAAGATTTATATAGAAATTAATATCTGCTTTTATATGGTTTCAATATTTGATAAACAATTAGAAAAAGCAAATTCAGATTTAGTATTGGAAATAAATAATGATCATAGATTTTTACGATGTTATTTTCATGGTCTGGCTCTTCGATATATTTTTGTTAAAAAAATATTTTCTACATCATCAGCCGTTGTTTGAAGAGAATCTTCGTATAAAAAGATTTATAAATTATTTAATTTTCTAAAAATCTGAGAGAAAAGGAAAGAAGATTAAATGGAAATTAAACAAAAACCACTATTGCCAAGTTTAAAAGAAAAAAAAAGATATATTGTTTTTGAAATCTTTAATGGAGAAAACCTAAGTTTTTCTAATGTAAAAGATAGTATTATTCAATCATATAAATCTTTATTTGGAGAAATTGGATTAGCACATTCAGGAATAGATTTTATAGAATATAAAAACCAAAAAGGAATTTTAAAAGTTGGAACAAAAAACATAAATAATATTAAAGCAAGTTTTTGTTTTATTAGAAAGATTAATAAGCAGGATGTTACTGTAAGGAGTTTAGGAATTTCAGGGATATTAAACAAAGCCAGATCTAAATTTATATCTGGGGGTGGATTATAAAAATGCAACCAACACTAAATCATCAAATGATGGGTTATGACAGAAGTAGTACAATGTTCAGTCCAGATGGCAGATTATTACAAGTAGAATATGCAAAAAAAGCTGTAAGGCAAGGAACAACTTCAATAGGTATTGTATGTAAAGATGGTGTTATTCTGCTTTCTGATAAAAGGATAATTGAAAAATTAATTGTTTCTAAAAGCATAGAAAAAATATTTCCAATTGATGACCATATAGGTGCAAGTGCAACTGGGTATATAATGGATGGGCGTGTTTTAGTTGAGAGATCGCAATTAATAGCTCAACAATATAAAATAACTTATGATAATCCAATTGATGTATTATCTTTAGTAAAAGATGTTGCAAATTTAAAGCAGGCTTATACACAGTTTGGCGGAGCAAGGCCTTTTGGTGTAAGTCTTTTATTTGCAGGTGTAGATGATGAAGGTGCCCAACTTTTTGTTACTGATGTTACAGGTATTTATTTTCAATATAAAGCAACTGCTGTTGGAGAAGCAGAAGCACAAATTAAAGAAATTCTTGAAAAAGAATATGATGAGAAAATGGATTTAGAAGAAGGAACAAAACTTGGATTAAGTGCTTTAAAAAAAGCATTTGGCAAGGATTTTGATATGGAAAGAATTGATGGTGCTTATATAAAAACTTCTGATAAGATGTTCAAAAGAATGGATAAAGAATATTTAAGGAAAATATCGAAGAAAGTTTAATCATGGTTAACGTAGATAAAACTGTCATTGCCAAGCTTAGAAGAGAAGGTAAAAATTTTGAGATTCTTGTAGATCCAGAGAAAGCTTTGGAATTGAAAAAAGGAAAAAATGTTGACTTAAACGATGTTGTTGCTACAGACGAAATTTTTTACGATGCAAGAAAAGGAACTAAGGCTTCTGAACATGAATTAAAAAAAATCTTCAATATAGAAGATAAATCTGAAATATGCAGGATTATAATTATGGATGGGAATGTTCCACAGACTTCTGATATGATGAAAAAAGAGGTTGAATTGAGAAGAAAACAAATTGTCCAGATAATTCATAGAAGTGCAGTTGATCCAAAAAGTGGAAGGCCTCATCCTACCCAAAGAATAGAGAATGCAATGAATGAAGCAAAAGTCAGAATTGATGTAAATAAACCTGCTGAGCAACAAGCGCATGATGTTGTTAAACAATTAGTTTCTATTTTACCTATAAAATTTGAAATTCGTGAAGTGAATGTAAGAATTCCAAGCCAGTATGCTGGTAAATCCTATTCAACAATAAAACAATTTGGGAAAGTTATCCAAGAAAATTGGGAAAGCAATGGTACATTAAATATTACTATAGAATTGCCAGCTGGATTGCAGGAAGATTTTGAGTTAGCTTTAAATAGTTTAGCTAAAGGTACAGTTGAGATGAAGATAGTAGGGAGTAAATAAAAATGAGCAAACTTTTAGTTGAGGAAAGACAAATGGTTGTTCCAGGACAGGTTCTTGCAGAAGGAATGGATTATCTTCCTGGTGATTTGGTTTTGAGAGATAAAGATGTTTTAGTATCACAAGTTGTTGGAGTTGTTGGTGTTAATGGAAGATTAATCAGAATAACTCCGTTAGTAGGTACATATGTTCCTAAAGCAGGGGATATAGTAATTGGTAAAGTTGTTGCTGTTGGTTTTAGTGGCTGGCGTATTGATATTGGCTGGGCTTTTGAAGCTAATCTTGGATTAAAGGATGCATCTTCAGATTTTATTGATAAAGGCAGTGATTTGACAAAATATTTTGCTGTAGGCGATTATTTACTTACACAGATAGTAAATGTAGCAAGCACAAAGATAATTGATGTTGGCATGAAAGGCCCTGGACTAAGAAAATTAAGTCCTGGAAGGATATTTAATGTTGGAGCAATGAAGGTTCCAAGGATAATAGGAAAACAAGGCAGTATGATTTCTTTAATAAAAGAGTATACTGGATGCAAAGTTTCTGTAGGACAAAATGGTACTGTATGGTTATCTGGAGATAATGTTGAAAATGAACTTTTAGCTATTAGTGCAATAGAACTTATAGAAAAAGAGAGTTATACTTCTGGATTGACTGAAAGAGTAAAGACTTTTTTGGAGAAAAATAAAAATGGTTAATGTGACAAAAAGAATTGATGGAAGAAAACAAGATGAATTGAGGCCTATGGAAGCTAAAGTTGGGATAATTAAAAGGGCAAATGGGAGTGCAATGTTTAAAATAGGAAATACTATTGCAATAGCTGCAGTTTATGGGCCTAGAGAACTTTATCCTGGATTTTTACAACATCCTACTAAAGGCATTTTAAGATGCGAATATAATATGATGGCTTTTTCAGGAAGCGGAGATAGAGTTAAACCTGGAGGAAGCAGAAGAGCAAAAGAGATTTCTTTAGTTACACAAAGGGCTTTGTTGCCTGTTTTAGATTTATCAGCTTATGCTGGTGCAGTAATTGATGTTTTTATTGAACTTGTACAGACAGATGCTGGAACAAGGTGTGCAGGAATAACTGCTGCAGCAATGGCATTAGCAGATGCAGGCATACCTATGAAAGATCTTATTACAGCTGTTTCTGTTGGAAAAGCTGGTGGAAAACTTGTAACTGATTTAAATTATTTAGAAGATTCTGAAGAAGGTGGAGTTGATCTTCCTTTAGCTATGTCTACCAGAACAGGACAAGTAACTTTATTACAGATGGATGGAATCTTATCAAAAGAAGAACTAAAGGAATTATTGGCTTTAGGTAAGAAGGCTTCTGAGAAAATCAAAGAAGTTCAGGTTAAAGCTTTATTAGATAAATTTTCAGGTAAGGAGTAAAAAAATGGTTGACGTTGTAAAAGAACACATGCTTTCAATTTTAAAAAAAGGCAAAAGATCAGATGCAAGGGGATTTGAAGATTTTAGGGAGATTAAGATAGAATATAATATAAGTAAAAGTGCAGAAGGCAGTGCTAAAGTTTCTATAGGTGATACAGAAGTTATTGCTGGAGTAAAATTAGAATTAACAGAACCATTCCCTGATACTCCTGATGAAGGCGGGATTATGATTAATGTAGAATTAAGGCCTATGTCAAGTCCTGATTTTGAACTTGGTCCTCCAAGTCATGAAGCAATTGAACTTTCAAGAGTTGTTGATAGAGCTATAAGAGAAGGCCATGCTTTGGATTTTAAAAAATTATGTTTGAAAAAAGGAGAATCCTGCTGGATGGTAATAATTGATATTTATCCTGTTAATGATGCGGGAAATCTTTTTGATGCAGCGGGATTAGCAGCTATGGCTGCTTTGCAGGAGACTAAGTTTCCTAAAATAGAAGAAAATAATGTTGTTAATTATAAAGAAAGCAGCGGTAAAAAATTACCATTAAAAGCTATGCCTCTTTGCTGTACTGTTGTTAAAATCGGGGATTATTTTATAGTTGATCCTGATAATGAGGAAGAAAAAGAAGTTGATGCTAAATTAGTTGTGGGTATTTTAGAAGATGGAAATTTGTGTTCTATGCAAAAAACCGGAGAGATGGGTTTAGATGCTAATGAACTTGAAAAGATGGTTGATCTTGCTATTAAAAAAACTAAGGAACTTAGGAAGGTGCTGTCAAAATGAAACTAACTAAATATGAAAAAGCCAGACTTATAGGAGCAAGAGCATTGCAGATTTCTATGGGTGCACCTTTTATGTTAGACTTAAAGGAAGCAGACCTTGAGAAAATAAATTACAATCCAATAGAAATTGCAAAACTTGAATTATTGAAAGGTGTTTTGCCTATGGAGATAAGAAGACCTATGCCTGTTAAGTCTGAATAACTATGATAATTAAAGAAATAAAATATGAAAAGAGTCTATTTTTTGGCAAACTTAAAATTATAATTATTTCTGATAAAGGCAAATCTGTTTTAAAAAATATTAAAATTGAGAAAGGAAGAATTGAAAAGCTTAATTCTGAAATTAAAGGATTTGAATTAAATAATATTGAAGATTTTGAAAAGCTTTCTGAAAAAATTATGAATATTAATGAGTCTGCAGAAATTGAATTAGGAATACTAAATTCATATAGTCATGGGTGGAAGATAATTGATGAAAATTCTAAACAAATTCCAAGACCGATATTTCCAGTATATAAAAAAGAAAAAGGAATAAAAGAATTTTATATTTTGTCTTTAGATGCAAATAACTTTGATGGTGTAATTAATACATGCAAAGAAATCCATAATATTGTCAAGCAGAAAATCGACAAGGCGATTAAAGTTTTAAATGATGAAGAAATTCTTGTTATTATTAAAGAGTCTATTGATGAGATGCTAAATGAATTAGATTTTGAATTAAGAATTGGTGTTGCATTTAATAATTTTATAAATGAGAAATATGAATATGACAGTTTTTCTTATGGGATAGAAGAACAATTTAATTATGTTACACAACTTATAAAAAATTATGATTTAGTTTATGTAGAAAATCCTTTTGGTATAAATTCACCAGAGCATTATTTCAAACTTACAAAAGAGCATATTGATAATTGTTTAATTTGTTTAAATTCCAATAATTTTAATGATATAAAAAATAAATCGTATAATGCCTTTGTCGTTGATTATAAGAATTTCAAAAATTTTAATTCAAATATTAAATATTTAAGAGAAAATAAAATCAATGTAATTGCAGAAGGCCATTCTGATCTTCTAAATTTAATAGTTGGATTTAAAATTCCATTAATAAAATGCGAGAATGAAAAAGAAATTGAAAACATAACAAAGAAACTTTTTTATATAGGAAATGAAATGAAAATACTGTCATGATTTAGTGAACTTAGAACGATAGATTTATAAATAAGTTGTTACAGGTTAAAATTATATGAAAGGGGGTGTTTAGATGGGAGTTGAAGCTCTTACTGCTACAGGAAATTTATTCTTGCAGCCTTTATATCAATTATGGATGGATTTTGTTTCAGTCTTTCCAAGCATTGTTGTGGCTTTATTATTACTTATTATAGGTTACATTATTGCATATGCAATAGGACATTTTGTAAAATGGCTTTTAGAGAAAGCTGGATTAGATAAATATGTTAAAGACAGACAGTTTAGCAAAGAAGTTGGGCATACTAATTTACCTGGATTATTTGGAGAAGTAGTTAAATGGTTTGTATTCTTAATATTCTTGCAAGTAGCAGTGTCTGTATTAAATTTAAATGCGTTAAGTGATGTACTTCATTCATTTGTATTATGGGTACCTAATTTAATTGTAGCTTTACTAGTCTTCTTTGCAGGTGTAGCATTGGCTCATTATGTAGATAGGAAAGTAAGATCACATACCAAAATGAGAGGAATGCTTGTTATGGGCGGGGTAGTGAAAGTTGTAATACTATTCCTTGCTTTAGTTGTAGGATTAAAACAAGTTGGAATCCAAGTTGGTGTACTTGAAAATGCATTCCTTATTTTACTTGCAGCATTGGGATTAGGTTTTGCATTGGCTTTAGGCATAGGCTTAGGACTTGGATTAAGAGACGAAGCTGAAGACTTAGTGCAGAAGTGGAAGAAAAACTTTTAGGGAAATGATAAAGTGGAAAGAAAACAATCATTTTTGTTTTTATTTTTGTTATTTATTTTGTTATTTTCTATAGTTAATGTGAATGCAGTAATTATGCGTGTTCAAGGTACTGGCTTATTAGCAATAGGTATACATGCAGTTGATAGTTTTACTACTGATTTGCCTGCTCATGAAGCATTAGGAAGGGGCAACTACACCAATACAACTTCAAATAGACCTTATATTACGATAAATATGTCTGGAACAAATACTACTTATGTTGCAAATCTTTCTGTGTATGGACTTGGTGGTACTTTAAATCAATTATTCTCAAATTCAACATATCTAAATAATGATACTTCAACTGTGATTTATTTTAATGGTACTTTAATAGATGGACTTTATGTATGGAACATAAACTTTACACATAATGGAAGTGAAGTAGTGCCTGGTGTTTCTACTGAACCTGCAAATACTTCAAATCTTTCAAGATATTATACTATTATAATTGATACACAGGCTCCAAATTTAACTTACTTGCCTGCTAGTGTTGATAATTGGCTGATAACAACTGTGAATTTAACTACAAGATCTAATGTTTTTATTAATGTAAGTACAAATGATACAAACGGTAATGGTAATTCAAATACTGTTGTAGGCGGCGGATATGTCACATTTGAACTTCACAATGCTACAAGCGGATTATTAAACAGAACTGTATTTGCAAGGAATGTTTTCTTTAGCGGAAATTATTTTGCTGCTGCTAATCTTTCGTATAAATCTAATAATGACTTAGTAGAGGGAATATACTTTTATAATGTTTCTGTGAATGACAGCAATGGTAATTTGAGGGTTGGCAGTACAATAGCTGTATATAAAGATACTACTGCACCAAATATAAGTTATAATTCAAATTCAGCTGGTGTGAATGCTAATATTACTGTTGGTGCTATTTTTGTTAATGTAAGTACAAATGATACTCAGGGTGGAAGAGGGCAAGTAGCAGGAGGGTTTATAGTACTTAATTTATTTAATGACACTGCATTGTTAAATGCAACTTCATTTGCGAGAACGGTTTTTGCAGCTGATTTGATACAATATGATTGGCTTAATATTTCTTATAAGGCTGTAGCAGATTTAGATGATGGTTATTATTGGTATAATGTTACTGTAAATGATAGTTTAAATAATAACATTGTTGTTACACTAAGAAATATAACTATAGATAAGACTGCTCCAAATGCAACATTTGCAGCTCAAGGTCCAGGTACAATATCAACTAATCTGACAAATATCAGGATGATATTCATAAATATAACTACAAATGATACAAAGACTGGAAAACCACAAGTTGGCGGAGGATCAATATTATTCCAGCTTAGAAATGGAACAGGGGTATTGAATACTACTCAGTTTGAGTTGCCTTTCTTTAGAGATGTAATAGGACACAATTTTATTAATATAAGCTACAAGAATATAAATGATTTATATGAAGATAGGTATATTCTTAATTATACAATAAATGATTCTGTTGGTAATACATATAGAGGTACTGAACTTACAGTTTATGTAGATAATACTTCACCAAATATAAGCTATAATTCAAATTCAGCTGTTGCAAATGGAAATGTAAGCGTTGGTGCAATATTTATTAACGTAAGCACTAACGATACTTTAGGTGGAAAAGGACAAGTAAGTGGAGGGTTTGTATTATTTAAATTAACAAATGACACTGGCTTATTGAATAATTCCTTATTTACAAGAACTGTATTTGCAGCTGATTTAATACAACACAATTGGATAAACATTTCTTATAATAAAGTAGATGATTTAGATGATGGCTACTATTGGTATAATGTTACTGTAAATGATAGTTTAGGAAACAATATAGTTGTAACTCAAAGAAATATAACTATAGACAAAACTGCACCTAATGCAACTATCGGGTCAAATTTTATATCTACTAACTTAACTAATAGGTGGATATTCTTAAATGTGACAACAAATGATACAAAGACTGGAAAACCACAATCTGCAGGTGGCTCTATAATATTCCAGATAAGAAATGGAAGCGGTGTATTGAATACTTCATTATTTAATATAGGTACACATATCAGAGATAGAGCAGAAGCTAATGCAGTTAATATTAGTTATTTAACTATGAATGACCTATATGATGATAGGTATATTGTTAATTATACTGTAAATGATACAGCTGGAAATACTTATAGAGGTGCTGATAGGATTGTATACATAGATAATACAGCTCCAAGTGGCAGTTATCTAGATACTAATACAGATGGAGGCACTCTTTCAAGCTCTAGAGACCTCTTTGTAAATGTAACTACAAATGATACTCTTGGAGGAAAAGGACAATTAGGTGGAGGATTTGTAAGTTATTATTTAAGAAATGAATCTGGAGTACTGAATTGGACAATTAGACCAAGAAATGTATTTGCACAAGACCTTGTTGTAAGCACTAACTTAACATTTTCACTTTCAGGAGTTGGTCAGTCATTAAGTGATGGACTTTACTTTTTTAATATTAGTGTTAATGATACTTTGGGTAATATTAGATGGTTGACTGAAAGAAACTTTACTATTGATACTGTAAGTCCGGTTGCGACAATTGCTTCTAGTGAAGGGGCAACTATTAAAAGATTACAGGCAACAACTGTCAGTTGTCAAATATCAGATCTGCATCCTAGCAATATAACTGTTTCAATTGGCGGTGAATCTGGTACATTCTGCTCAAATTATAATAGGGGAAGTAGTTGTTCTGGAACATTCACACCTACTGTTGCAACTACAAAAACTGTAACTTGTACTGCTTATGATATGGCAGCAAGAAGTGTAAGTTCAACTTTTGACATAACAATTGAACAAGAAGATACTGGCGGACCTTCATCTCCACAAAGTCCTGGTGGTGGTCCTAGAACTGTAACTACAGGAGATATTCAGCCTAATCAACCATTCACAATGCAAGTACCAGCAAGTACTGCTGCGAGTTTGGGAGTAGAAACAGTTACTGTTTTATCTAGTGTACGTGCTCCTAATGTAAAACTAGAAATAAGTGGATTAAGTGATGCACCAAGTGGAGTAAGTATTCCAGGCAATGTATATAAATATTTAGAAATAAGAAAGACAAATCTTGCTGATAGTGCATTAATGGAAGCTGTAATAAGGTTTAGAGTAACAAGAGAATGGTTACAGCAGAATAATGTGAATTCGAATGATATAGTATTATTTAGGCTAAAAGATGGAAAATGGGAAAGGTACAAACCAAGTAAAGTAGAAGAAGCAGATGGAATACATAAATTTGAAGCAAAAGTTCCTGGATTTAGTACATTTGCAATTGGTGTAGACAAACAATCTGGACAGACTCCTGCTGATGCGACAACAAACGATGGTACATCGACTGGCGACTGATACAACTACTGAAGAAAATGTTGAAAAGACAAGCTTAATGCCTGTACTAGTAATTATATTGGTGCTAATTGTAATTGGTGCAGTTGTATGGTACTTAGTTGGAAGAAAAAAGAAGTAATTTTTAGGGGGATGATTAAGTGAAAAGAAAACAATCATTTTTATTTTTGATTTTTTTTATCTTTGTAATTTCTATGTTTAGTGTAAATGCTGCAATTTCTCATGTTATAACTGGTGTTTTGGATATTGAAATTTTTAGGGTCGATGCTGATCTCCAAACTTTATGTGGTGCAGTTATATTTAACCCTATCTTAGGTATAAGTTTTGCTTATGAAGCAAGTCGTTGTGGAAATCTTACTAATATTACCTCTTTAAGACCTTATATTACTATAATTCTTATTGGAGAGAATTCTACATATCCTGTAAACCTTTCAGTTTGGAATAGGGGCGGAGCTCTAAATCAGATATTTTCAAATGATACACTTGCAAGAAATAATTCACAAAGCCAAATTTATTTTAATGGTACTTTAATTGATGGATATTATACTTGGAGAATAAATATTACTGGAAATCAATCTTCTAATTTTGTTACTGGTGCACAAACAAATTTCTTAACTAATATATCTAATGCTTCTCAATTTCGTGCAATTATAATAGATAGTCAGGCTCCAAACTTAACTTACTTAACTTCAGGAGTGCATAATAACTTGATATCTACTGTAAATATAACTACAAGATCTAATGTTTTTATTAATGTAAGTACAAATGATACAAACGGCAATGGTAATTCAAATACTGTTGTAGGCGGAGGATCTGTTGTATTTGAACTTCATAATGCCACAGGATTATTAAACATAACATTGTTTGATAGAACTGTCTTTTTTAGCGGAGGCGATTTTGTTGCTGCCAATCTTTCGTATAAATCTAATAATGATTTAGTTGATGGAATATATTATTATAATATAACTGTAAATGATTCTTTAGGAAATAAAAGAGTTGGTGATACAATAACAATATATAAAGATAATACTGCACCAAATATAAGTTATAATTCAAATTCAGCAGCACAAAGTGCAAATCTTACTCTTGGGACTATATTCATAAATGTAAGCACTAATGATACTCTACGTGGAAAGGGGCAAGTTGGTGGAGGCTTTGTTATATTTTATTTGTATAATGATTCTGGTTTGTTAGATGAGACTACATTTGCGAGAACTGGTTTTGCAGCTGATTTAATACAACATAATTGGGTTAATGTTTCTTATATAAATGTGGCAGACTTAGATGAAGGTTATTATTTTTATAATGTTACTGTAAATGATAGTTTAAATAATAATATTGTTTTAGCTGAAAGAAATGTAACTGTTGACAGAACAGCTCCCAGCAGTAGTTATCTTAATGCTAATACAGATGGTGGCACTAGTTCAAGTTCCAGTATAATATTTATAAATGTAACTTCAAATGACACTTTGAGTAGGAAGGGGCAAGTTGGTGGTGGATTTGTAAGCTTTTATTTAAGAAACCAATCTGGAGTAATAAACTGGAGTATCAGGCCCAGAAATGTCTTTGCACCCAATTTAGTTGCAACTAATAATTTAACATTTTTCCTTTCAGGTGTAGGTTCCTCTTTATCTGATGGAATATACTTTTTCAATGCAAGTGTAAACGATAGCAATGGTAATTTAAGATGGATAGCTGAAAGAAATTTTACTATTGATTCAGTAAATCCTGTTGTAGCTATTACATCAAGTGAAGGAACAACTATTAAAAGATTGCAATCAACAACTATAGCTTGTCAAGCAACAGATATGCAACTTAGTAATATTACTGTTTCTATTGATGGTGAAACTGATGTATTTTGTTCAAATTATAATGGAGCAAGCAGTTGTACAGGAACATATATCTCTAATACAGCAACAACAAGAACTGTAACTTGCACTACTTATGATATGGCAGCAAGAACAACAAGTACTACTTTAGACATTGTTATTGAACAAGAAACTACAAATGGTCCTCCTATATCTCAATTAGGCACTGGCGGAGGAAGAAGGTCTTCAACTATAGGAGATATTGTAGCTAACCAGCCATTTACAATGCAAATACCTGCAAACATAGCAGCAAGTTTAGGAGTAGAATCAATTACTGTTTTATCTACTGTAAATGCG
>JAGWAD010000026.1:17558-19367 GCA_018302105.1 Candidatus Woesearchaeota archaeon | reverse complement strand
TGATACAACTACTGAAGAAAATGTTGAAAAGACAAGCTTAATGCCTGTACTAGTAATTATATTGGTGCTAATTGTAATTGGTGCAGTTGTATGGTACTTGGTTGGAAGAAAAAAGCACTAACCTTCTAAGATTGGTAGAATATAACAAGGCATACAATTCCTAAATAAAAAGTTTTTTACTGTCAGTCTAAATAACAAACATTCAAGAAATTTAATTACTTAAAGTTGATTTATATTGTTTAGTCCTACCATATAGAAGTAAAGAAACCTATTTATAATCAAACAATTTCTAACAAATATAAAATAAATTATAGAGGGGGAAATAATATGAAAGAAAAATGTTTCTTAATTTTTATGTCCATTTTAATATTATCGTTTTCTGTTTTTGCAGGTAATGAATATAATGTTGATGCAAATACAGTTGGTTTATGGAAATTTAATGAAGGTTCAGGTGTATTGACATTAAATGAAAAAACAAATTTAAATGCAAGTATTTATAATTCTCAATGGGTTGATGGATTAGTTTCTGGAAATGCTTTAAGATTTTATTCTGGTTCTGGTTCTTCTTATGTTAAGGCACGTTATGTTAATATTAAAGGACCAATTACAATTGAAGCAACAATAAAACCAGAACAAGTCTCAGGCACTCGTTCTATAGTAGATAATTTGTATAATTATGCATTTTATATAGAACAAGGAAAATTAATTTTTGGAGTTTTTGACAAAATTAAAGGCCTTAAAAAAGCAACGTCTTTAACAAGTTTAGAACCAAACGTAGCATATCAGGTTGCAGGCACTTATGATTCAGTTATTGGAGAAATATGTGTTTATATTAATAATGTAAAAGAGAGTTGCACAGTTTCAAAAGTTAATTATTGGTTAAATGGCCTTAATTTATACATAGGACAAGGTTATCAAAAAGGCAATTTAGCTTCTCAATTTATTGGCACAATAGATAATTTAAGGATTAGTAACATTACTCGTACTTTTGCATTAAACACATTTACTGTATTATCTGATGCACAATATGGTCAGGTAGTAGCAGAAGTAGATGCATTATTCATAAAAACAATCCAAGTAGATATGCCTTCAACTAATGTTTTAGTAGATTTACCTGCTGATGCATCTATAATTGAAGTAAAAGTTAATGGATTACCTTACAATACATTTACAGTTGAAAATACAGGCACAGAAATACTTGTTGATTTGGTAGTTGATTCTAATATCGACACTTACGAGATTAACTATGTAAGACATGGACCAACAAAAGAAGAATCAATAAATTTTGAATATGACGCAAAAGAAATAACAGTTTCTTCTGATATACCTTATACAAATGTATTGACAAGGACAAAAATTGATCCGCTTCCTCAGAATTTGGTAAGGCTTGAACATTTGGATGAAAATGGTAATAGGGTTCAATTTGAAGTAACTAACTACATTGATTTAGATAATGATGGTCTGATAGATGAAGTTGAATGGATTGTTCCTCATTTAAGCAACGAAACTTTCGAAATTAGTTTACAGACATCATTTAGTAATCAAAGATTAGATCACCCAAATTTGCCTGTTGGCTGGTATGTTCAGGCAGATGGTCAAAGCGAAACAGATGATGATTGTTTAAATGTAAATACTTGGACATTAATTAATGAGAAGTTTTCAGGCAGTAAAGGAATAATGTACTTTTCTCAGGCAGATACTATAGGTTGCGGAATTAAGTTGCCAAACTTTTTTCCACCAATTACTGGGAAAGTTACAGCAACATTTAATTTCAAAACCAATTTTACAAACCCAGATTCATATATGGAA
>JAGWAD010000026.1:0-17463 GCA_018302105.1 Candidatus Woesearchaeota archaeon | reverse complement strand
AATTGGGTGGTTTTATCAACCAATAAGGTAGATCTGTATGTTTCACCCCCCTTTATTTTAAACCAGATAGGCGAAACAGGAGTTATGATTTTTGATGATGTTAGGGTAACATTGCCTTAATTTTTTTTATTTTTTAATAAAAATCTTTATATATAATTGTTAGTCTATTTAACAAATGCAAAAAAAGGTGCTAGAAGAAAAAAGACAAATTATAATTTCTTATTCTCTTGAACATTTGCCAAAAACAGATAAAGTTAGATTTTTCTATGCGCTTAAAGGAAGAAATGGCAAGAATGGATTAATTCTGAAAAATAATATAGAACAATTAGGCAGAGCAGTATTATTAGTTCCATCTCAAAATTCAAAAGAAACTATAAAATTTTTAGAATCATGGGGATGTAATTTTCATAAAAAGGAAGTCCTGTTGATAAGGTAAATAAATGTTAAAAAGAAAAAAATTAACAAATTTAGAAGAAGGAAAAAAAGAGATAATTTGTCAAATAGAAGAACTAAGGAAAAAAAGAGATAATTTGTCATTATATATAACTAAATTAAACGAGTCTTATAATTCTGGAATGATAAATAAAGAAGTTTACGATAAAAAGTTATTGGAAAATCTAAAAGATAAAGATCATGAATATTGGGAATATCATTATGAATCACAAATAAATAATTATAAACTAAAATTGGAAAAAATTAGCGAAGAAATTAGAAACGAACTATTAATGCAAAGGAAGATTTCAATTTTATTAATATCTTCTGTAATAATCTTAATAATATTAATATTAGGAATAAAACTAAACTTTACAGGATTAGCTTTCGGTATTCCAGAGGAAAAAAATTTCACAACTGAAAATATTACACCAGAACAAAATAATCCTAAAGAAGAAATTATAGAATCTGCTAATGTGTTTATTGAAGAGAAAATTGAAGAAGGATTTGATAAAAATTTTAGTATAAAAGCCCCTAAAAATCTCGCATCATCAAGTTTTGAACAATTGAGGCAAAATAATGCAGATCTGCCTACAGGCTGGTATGTTCAGGCAGATGGTCAAAGCGAAACAGATGATGGTTGTTTAGATGTAAATGCTTGGACATTAATTAATGAGAAGTTTTCAGGCAGTAAAGGAATAATGTATATCTCTTTAGCAGACACAATAGGTTGTGGAATTAAGTTGCCAAACTTTTTTCCACCAAATTGGGTGGTTTTATCAACCAATAAGGTAGATCTGTATGTTTCACCCCCCTTTATTTTAAACCAGATAGGCGAAACAGGAGTTATGATTTTTGATGATTTATCAATGGAGATAGAATGAAAAGGAATTATTTATTATTCATAGTCTTATTTGTATGTTTAATTAATTTTAATAATGTTAAGGCAGATGTTCATTTAGGCGCAAATGGTACTTTGATATGGGGTATGGCTTTTTCTACATCAGTTGCCAATTCTACAAATTTTACATATTCTAGCACTATAGGAAATACAAGTCCTTCTCCATTTATAAGTAATAATCTTTTTATCAATAGAACAAAAATAGTAGCTTCCAAAACCAGACCAGAAAAAGTCATGGCTCTTGAAGATTCAGGTGCTACTGCAGGTAGAGGCAGGTTATTTATTCTTAATTGTACTAATGAATGTAGTCATCCTTCTCATTGGAACTATATTGCAAATTATACTGCTGGAGTTAGTGGGCTTGCAAGCTTTGTGACTCCGTGGTTTGATATTGAATCGCTAAGTAATGGCGATATAATGCTTGTTTTCGGAAATTTTACAGGAATTGTGGGAACAAAAAATAAAACCTATTATTGCATATGGAATGGTTCTGCTTGGTGGCCTTCCCCTGCTTGTGGTCCAACATTTTCTCCTGATAGTACAAATGAAATACTGCTTGCAGGATTAGGTACTCCTGAATCTATTGCTCTTAAAGAAAAAGATAATAAATTAATTATGGTTGCAACAGCAGGAACTTTAGACACTAATGATATAAGGTTATTTTCAGGTGCAGTTTGGGACGGAACTGCTTGGGTAAGTAATCAAACCTTGTCAAGGGTAGTTTTGGATGGAATACCAAATGCTATGCCATATGCAATTGCATGGGAAAATCAATCAGGCGACGGTCTTGTTATATTTGATGAGACACCAATATTGGATGGAATAATTCAGTATGTAAGATTCAACAGTACAAATAATACATGGGATCCTACACCTGTGAATGCTACAGATACAGGATCAGGAAGAGCAAGATGGATTGCTACAGCATCTGATCCAAATAGCAATAGAATTTCAATAATAGTAGCAGATAGTGAAAGTGATGCCCATATTTTTCTTTGGAAATACGATAACTTTACAGAAGGATTTACAACAACTTCAGTAAATCCCATTGATAATAATATAGAAGCAACCACAAGTAAAGGAATTGTAACAATGTGGTCTAATTCTACAGCTTTGTATACATTTGTAGATTCTAATGCTGAAAATTTAAATGTTCTATGTTGGAGTCCAACATATAATTTCACTTCTGTGACAGCAGGTGTTGGTGGTTCAAATGTAGATGATGTAGATGAAGTTATGTCTGATACTTCAATAATTGGAAATAGTTCTATAATTGCAAGAGGCAGTATTGCAGGAGATTTAATACTTACTAGATGGAATGGTTCTGACTGTACTTCTACAAGTTTTGAAAGGATTCCTAGTATAGGATCAATAGAATCAAACAGATCTGTGAGATCTGCAAATAATGCTCTTTTTCCATTCAATTTTTGGTTTGCATTTGATAAATTTATTCCAATGTCATCACCAGCAGATACAACACCGCCTTTATTTTATCTTCCAAGAACAAATTATACAGAAATATCCCAAGGCGAATTTGTTACCTTTTCAGCAAACTGGACAGACGAAACAGCATTGGATACATTTATTTTCTCAAGTGATAATGGAACAGGAATATTTTCAAATCATAGCGCGATTAAGCTTATAGGAACTGCAAATGTTTCAAACATAACTATACAACTTTTAGAACCTCCAGGAACAAACATTAGTTGGAGAATTTTTGCAAATGATTCTAGCAATAATATAAATATAGCGCAAAACAGTACTCTCTTATCAATAAGGGCATCTCCAGCAGGAAGCGGCTGTGGTTATGTAAACAATCCATTATTATTGTCTAAAAATATTATTACAAGAGGAACTTGTTTTATAATTAATTCTTCTGGTGTTATGATAAATGCATCAAATTATAATATAACTGGAAATTTAACAGGCTTTGGAGTTAATAATACAAACTTTAACGACTTTTCTATAAAAGATCTTGGGATATTTAATTTTACAATTGGTATATTTTTAAATAACACAAAAAATAATTCTGTTTCTAATTTATTAATAAACGATACAATAGACACTAATGCTGTTTATGCAGAAGATTCTTACCAGTTAAATTTATCAAACAATAGGTTTGATTCTCTTAATCCTATAAAATTTATTAGTTTGTTTAATGTAAACAATAGCTTAATAGAAAAAAATACAATTAATAGTCTGGTTACAAGAACAGTTGGAGTCTATCTTTTAAATTCTTCATATAATAATATAACTTCAAACAACATAACTTCCAGATTTATAGGAGTTTATTTTATGGCAATTGTTATTGAAGGAGCAAATAAGAGTGTTGACAATATTGTAAATTCAATTGGGAATAATATTTTATTTAATACTATAGGAGGAGGAAATGTAAATACTGTTTATATTGGAATAAATCTGACAAATGCAAGACAGACAAATATATCATTTAATAATATTACACCTGAAGGACATTCAACATCTTCAGGAGTCTCAATTGATAGTTCAGAATCGAATATTATTGATAAAAACAATCTTTTCTTTACTATAGGGGGAAATTCAATAGATTTCCAGGATTCATTTAAAGAAGTTAATTATACAAATATAACAGGTAATATGATGCATGCACAATCTTTTGCTATAAGAGAAACTACAAAAGCAACATTATCTCCAAACTATATATTAATTGCTTACAATAATATCACAACTTATGACCAAACAGCAGTACAATTTAATCCTGGAATATTCAATATTAGTTCAAACAATATAACAGTATTTACAGGCGCTTCTGGAATAAGGTTGTCTGATGTAGGAAATGAATTTATTATATTCAGCAATGGAGTTATAGACTTTAACAATATAAGGATAGAAACTCAGACAGGCACTTTTTCACAAGGCGGAATAATGATAAGAAATAATACAGGAAGCATTAATGTTTCTTACAATGTAATAAATACAACATACCTGGATTACGTCGATACATTTTCAGTTTACTCAATAAAACTACAATATCTAACTGCTAATAAAACTTTATTTTTTAATAATAATATAACACCAAATATAATATCTGATGAAGCAACTGCATCATTTTACAATTTAACTATAATTAATGGTTCATCGGAAATATTCTATCCCAACCTATCATTTTATGCAGCAACAAGAATAGATACAAGAGGCAACTTAACTATTAGTAAGAATATGGCTTTTGTCAATGCATCAAAATTAACTGCATTTAATACTACAGCTAATATTACATTTAGGGATACATCATATAATTCATTAGCATTATATAGAGTGCAGAGGGATGCAGTTAATTGTCCAGCAGCAATATGTACAAAATTAGAATTTAATAAAGTAAAATTCCAGGTTACAGGATTCAGTGAATTATTAGGATACAATACATCTGCTGTAATAAACACTGCACCAACAAACGTTACCTTAATAGAACCTTCAAGAGATAACAGGACATTGTCAAACAGGACAGTAGCTTTTAGTTGGTTCAATTCTTCAGATTCAGAGGATGATCCTATAACTTATAATTTATTAGTTGATGATGCGAATGGGTTCACATCGCCGGAAATAAATGTTACTATTCTTGGAAATATAGGCACAAGCACCACTTATTTTTCAACAACAGAATTAAATATAGACACAGTATATTATTGGAAGATAATTGCAAATGATACAACAACAAATAGCACAGATTCAGAACTTAGGAATTTTACAATAGCTTCTACTGTTTCTCTGGCATTGCAGACTTCTAATATAGACTTTGGTGCACCAGGTCTTGGCGACACAATAAATACAACAAGTAATAATCCAAATCCTATAATCATAAGGAATGATGGTAATGTCCTTACTAATGTAAATATTTCTTTAATAGATGATCTTTGGATAAGAAAATCTGCGCCATCAGCATTTTTACAATATAAAATAGACAATACAACAGATGAATCAGGTTCTTTTAATTGGACAGGTTCTATAACAGTATTTACAAATATACCTTTAAGTAATTCAACAATAATAGATAAGTTAAATTATTCTGATATGAATGATACTGCAGAAATCGATATACAAATAACTGTTCCAACTGATGAGCCAGCAGGAAATAGAAGTGCAATTATTGAATTAACAGGGTGGGCCAGCTAATGAAAAAATTCCTGATAATAATATTAATTGTTTTATTTAGCATGGATGTTCTTAGTATAGGAATTAGTCCTGGAAGATATACAGTTGATTTTCAGCCTGGTTATTATGAAAAAATAGATTTTAGAGTAATAAATAACGAAAATAAAGATATGAAAGCAGTCTTGTATGCAGAAGGTGAGATGGCAAATCTTGTAATATTAAAAAATCAGATAATTGATTTTAAATCAAGTAATAAAGAATTTACAAGTTCTTATGAAATAAAATTGCCAGATGAAATAAAAAAACCTGGAACTCATGAGATAAATATAATTGCAAGAGAAATAGCAAGCAATGCAGAGACTTCAGGATCATTTGTAGGTTTTACAACTGCAGTAATATCAAAATTATATATAAGGGTTCCATACAACGGAAAATATGTTGAAATTATAAATCCTTCAATAATAAACAACGGAGTAAATAAAACAACAAAATTTATAATACCTGTATCCAATCTCGGAAATGAAGAAATTCTTCATGCAAAAGCAGTTATTGATATTTTAGGCCCAACTAATGAAAAAATAGCAACAATATTTACTGATGATAAGCCCGTCCAGGTTTTAGAAAAGAATGAATTAATAGGCTATTGGATGGCTAATGTAAATCCTGGAAAATATCATGCAATAATAAATGTTAATTATGATGGGGAATTTGTTAAAAATGAAAAAACCTTTGAAGTAGGCGAACTTTTGATAGATGTAATAGATGTTTATGTTAAGGACTTTAAATTAGGAGGAGTAGCAAGGTTCGACATTCTTTTAGAAAGCAAGTGGAATGAACCTATAAACGATATATATAGTACTATGCAGATATTTAATCAAAAAGGAGATGACGTAGCGAATATAAAAAGTGCTTCAGCAAATATAAAAGCTTTAGAAAAATCTCAATTGTCTGCATTTTGGGATACTGAAGGAATAAAAACAGGACAATATGATTCAAATTTGAGTATTCATTATTCTGGAAAATCTTCTGAAAGAGCATTTAAGGCAATAGTTACAACAGATGCAATAAAGATTGATACTTTTCCTACTGGAAGGGTAATAGGTGTTGGTTCAGGATATAATAAAAATATAATGCTTGGGATTTTAGTAGTAATCCTTGTTATAATAAATTTAGCATGGTTTGTGTATATGAAAAAGAAGAAAGAAAGTCAATAAAAATGTTTATATATATAAATAGCTAATCAATAATGATAAAAATGAGGTTAATAAAATTACTATTATTTCTATTTTTAATATTAATAATATTATTTTCTTCAGTCTCAATTTACAGTGATATTTCAAAAGCCAGTATAAAGAAAATTGATAATATCCATCAAAATCAGGGAAATATTTTCTTAGAAGTTGGAAAAACTAATTTAATAAATGGAGAATCAAAATGAAATCTAATATAGATTTAGCACTTTTAATTTTAGCAATTCTTGCTTTATTCTCTCTTGGTCTTAGTATTTGGATGCACTATGGAAATCAGGCCAGCTTTACTGGATTAGCAATAGGAACAATAAACGTTACAATCAACGAATCTGTAGGGATAACTTTATCAAGGGCTGCTATAAATTTTACAGTTTCAAATCCAGGAGATAGTAGAGTTACTTATACTGCTGCAGATTTAACTTCCGCACCATTATCAGCATGCAATTCAATGATGGCAAACCAGACTTGTGGCATTAACATAACAAATGATGGAAGTGTGAATATAAATGTTACTTTAAGAGACCTTGGCTCAAATATTTTCTCTTCAGGTTCATTTGCAAGGCACAAGCATTTTTTATTTAATGTTAGTGTGCCAATATCTGCAAGAAATACAATATGCCCAAATTCAGTAACTAATGGATTTTATAACGTCAATAACACACACATTATGACTGGCGGTTATGTTCCGACAATAAATTGGACTCCTGTTAATACCTCAGCAATTACTATTATATGCGGATTAAATTTTTCAAATACAGGTTATAGTCTTGAAATGCAGCCAGATGTTGCCTCTATAGATTTTAATATCACTGTTCCAACAGATGAACCTGCAGGTACTAAAGGTACAATTTTAGTAATAGAAAGTGTTAGAGCAGGACTTTAAATTGAACCATGGCAAAAATAACACAGCTAATATTCTTATTTTTATTATTAATATCAGTAGTTAATGCCGTTGTTATCAGTCCAATAGAAAAAGAAATCAAATACGAGCCTGATAAAGAAGAGTCCTGCGGTTTCAATATAAAAAGCAGCATGGATGCTAAAATAAGCATTAGTGTGTCTGGAGATCTGAATTCAAGTGTTAAATTAGAAAAAAACTCTTTTTTTGCTGAAAAAGATAAATGGTATACTGCTGATTGTATAATTAAAATACCTGCAGATTTAAAGCCAGGTAAGCATGAAGTAAATATTCTTTCTTTAGAAGGAGATCTTGGTGGAAGCGGTGTTAGTGCAATTGGCGGAGTAATATTTCCTATAAAACTTTTTGTCCCATATCCTGAAAAATATATTGAGATTCTTAATTTTGATATAAAAAATATAAAAGTTAATGATAATGTTGAATTTAGAATTTATGTAGCAAGTAGGAGCACACAAAAATTAGAGAACGTAAATGCTAAAATAAAAATAATTTCTAGTGAGAAAGTTTTCAGTGAATTAGAAACAAATTCCATAAGCTTAGTTACTGATGAAAAAAATACTTTATCTGTAAATTGGTCTGCAAATGTAGAACCAGGCAATTATTTAGCAAAAGCTATTATTTATTTTGATGGAAAAGAGACTGAAGTCCAGGATGATTTTAGGATAGGTGATATAAGGATCAATATAAAAGAAATTAACCACAATAAAATAAAAACAAATAATATAGCAAAATTTAATATCATGCTTGAAAGTCTTTGGAATTCTGCTATTGAAAATGTATATATTGTTGCAACTATTTCTGATAAAAATAAAAATATAGCTGAAATAAAATCTGAAAATTTTAATATTGAAAGTTGGGCTAAAACAGAAAAACAATTATTTTGGGATACAAAAGATATAATGCCTGGAAGTTATAGTGCAAATTTTTCTATATACCATTCTGAAGGAAAATCTTCTGAAAAGCAAATTAAATTCGAAGTGCACAAAAATTATTTTCAGATAACTCCGGAAACATTAATCTTAATTTTAGTTGTAATAATATTATTAGTAATATTAATTTATAATATTAAAAAATCAAAAAAGAAATGAAAATAATTAAAATATTAATTATAGTATTATTAGCCTTATTTTTAATAACAATTTACTTATTTAATGGTTTATACACAAATGAATATTCTGTGAAAATTGGTAATAGTATAGGAATAAAACTTGATTCAGATAATGTTTATTTTGGAACTATTCCTAAAGGAGAGCAAAGTAAAAGGGATATTGTAATAAAAAATGGGAATAAAGCTTCAATTGTAAGGATAATGGCCTTTGGAAGTTTATCAGATAAAATTTACATATCAGAAAATAACTTCAGATTAGAAAAAAATGAATCAAAAGGGATTTCAATTATAATTAATCCAGGTAATAATCAGGATTATGGAGAATATAATGGAAAACTTGTGTTTTTATTTACAAAAGTCTAAAACTAAAATTATTTAAACATAAAACTATAATAAATTTATAAAATGAGGTTCAGAGAAATACTTCCAATAATAATTATAGCAGCATTAGCTTTGAATTTGCTTTTCATTCTTTCAACAATTAAAGGGCCATTAAATGAAAAAGTTACAACCCATTCAGTAGGTTCAATAAATCTAACTGTTGAACAGGTATGCGGGGATACATATTGCAATTCTCCTGAAAGTTGTTCTAATTGTGCAAATGATTGTGGTGTTTGTTCTTCAAATGAAAGTAGCGGAGCTGCATCTTCCAGTTCAGGAGGCGGTGGTGGAGGCGGTGCTGCTCCAGTTGAGATTATTAAAGAAGTTAAAACAGGAATAGAAGTCTCCCAGGAACTAATAAAAATGTTTTTAAAAAAAGGAGAAATTTCAACTGCAGAATTTAGTATAAAAAATATAGGTACAGATCCAGTTATTATTTTAATAGAAAATTCTGAAAATAATATGTTGTTCATATCACCAAAAGCATTGTCCTTAGAGTCAAATGGTACACAAAAAGTGAAAATAACTGTATCTGCAAAAGAAACTGAACCAGGAATTTATCCAGCAGAAATCATTATTAAAACAAAGGACATTGTTAAAAAAGTAAATTTAATTATTGAAATAGAGTCAGAAAAAGTAATATTTGATTTAACCTTAGACATACCTCCTGAATCCAGGCAATTATTGGCAGGAGAAGAATTAACTTTTAATCCGACAATATTCAGTATTACAGGAGAATTAAATAAAGAAATAGAAATTTTTTATGTAATAAAAGATTTTTCAGGAAATATTATACTGCAAGAAACAGAAAAATTAACTATAAAAGACCAATTAACATTTTTAAAAAGATTAAAACTCCCTCAAGATATTAAGGTTGGGAAATATGTAATTGCAGTTTCTGTAAAATATAAGGAATCTTTTGGAGTAACAAGCAATGTATTTGATGTAATAACAATAGAAAAAGCAAGTGTTATCTCATCTAATAAGATAGTAATAGGCGGGTCAATGATATTCCTGTTTTTAATCATAATAATATCTTCATTATTGTATCACCAGCACTTAAAATTGTTAAATATAGAAAAAACAACACAAAAAAATTTATCAGAAATTTCTATAAGACATATAGAAGAATCCCCTGTTGAAATGATGAAAATTAAAGAAAAATTAAATAAGCAGATAAAAGTGCTTAGACAAAGTTATGAAGAAGGTTATATAACTAAGAATTCTTATATAAAATGCAAAGATAGATTAGACGGGGCTTTACAAAAGTTGAATAAATGAACACCAAAATGCTTATATACTAAAATTAGTACATTTAATAAAAGAGTGAGACAATTATGCTTGACAAACTAAAATCTGAAAAGTCATTATTGGTTGAAGCATTAAAAGATCTTTCTAATGAATTAAAAATTTTGGCAAAAAAGAAAAAACAATTAGAATCAAAGTTTGGAAGCCTTAAAAAACAATCTTCTCAGACTGCTGATTTTGAAAGGAAATTAAGGGAAAGTTTGAATGAATTAATTTCAAAAGAATCAGAAATTACAAAAAAGCTTGCTTCTACAGAAAATAAAGTGCAGGATATTTCTGAAAGAATAAATAAGATTAAAAAAGCAAAAGAAGAACTTAGTAGAGTATAATTCACACGAATGTAACCTTTAGTTATATTAGAAAATATTCAAAGTTCTCGATTGGAAGAAAGTTCGCCTTCATCTCTGTTCCATTAAGTCTCTTAGTCAAGCATCGAGGAATTACCCATTCTATCTTTCCCGTTATAGGGTTATACTTCTTATTTGATTATCTGAATTTATCATACTTAGCATTAAGTATGGCATTGGGATACGTGAGTCATTTATTAGGGGATGGAGTTTCAAAAGAAGGGATAAATATTCTCTATCCTTTTTCTACCATCTCGATTCGAGGATTTTTTGGTACTGTCTTAATTAATATAGTTTAATATAGTGGTTAATATTTAAATTCTAATAATAATGAGGTAATAATTGTGGTAAGACCAAGAAGCAAAAATAAAGTTGTTTGTCAAAACAATTCTTGTTTTTTCTTCAGAAAAGAACAAGGAAAAAATATTATAAAAAAGGGAATTAACAAATCAAGACATAAACAATATATTTGTTTGCACTGCAATAAATATTTTGTAGAAAGAAAAGGTACACCATTATATAGAAAAAGATTGAGTGAAAGGAAAATAAGACAGTTATGCAAAGAACTAGTAGAAAAGAAAGGAATACGTGCCGTAGAAAGAACAACAGGAATAAACAAAAATACAATATGTAGTTACCTTGCATCTTTTGCAGAACACGCAAGAGAAATATCAAAATATTTAACAAAAGATTTAGAATTATCAACTTATGAAGTAGATGAGTTCTGGACTTTTGTTAAAAAAAACAAAAAAAACTTGTCGAAAACAGCGATGAAGAAAGTACAGAAGGAGATTTCTGGGGTTATACATTAATAAAAAGAGGATCATACTTCTTTTGTACTGAGCAAAAGAACAAAAAATACATGCAGATTATTGTTCAATGATTTTTGTGAGATTATACAAAAACCAAGCACAGAAAAAAAGTTAACATTATATTCAGATGGAAACTTTTAATACGGAATAATAATACTAGAATATTTTTTAAAAGAATTTATTAATTATGGGCAATTAATAAAAATAAAAGAAAGTGGAAAAGTTGTAGATAAGGAAAAGAAAATTATTTTTGGCAATCCAAAAATAGAAGATATAGAAACAACAAATGTTGAAAACTTTAACACAATTTTACGTGCAAGGCTTTCAAGGCTTGTAAGAAAAACACAATGCCATGCAAAGAAAAAATATACAATTGAAGACTCAGTAGAATTATTCAAATTCTACTAGAATTTTATTAAAATCTTGCACAAAAATATGACGCCAGGAATGGAAGAAGGATTAATCCACAAAAGATTAACGTGGGGAAACTTTATACACTGGAAGTTAAGCTATATTAATTAAGACAATATCCAATTTTAGAGCTCATTTTTTTAATAACTCATCTAAGGTATCAGGAGATGGTTCTGGAATTATCATTAATTGCTGTTCAAGTTCATTAATATCTATATCAAGTTCTTTATTTAATTTCTCAACTTCTTTAAGAACAACAAGTGCATCATAAATATCCTTTGCTTCTTTTTGTTCTTTAACACCCAATAATTTTATATCCTCATATAATTTTGTAGTTTTTCCATAAGTTTTTTCCCCACTATATTTTGTTAAAACTGTATTAGTTGTTTCATCAGGGTGTAAAACTGATTGTACTTGAAGCTTTCCGGGAACTGTAATTCTCATTGCATCAGAATATTTTTCATTTTTAAAAGAACAGTCAGCATACTCTATCTTTGCAGGATATCCATTATCTAAAATAACATATTGTATAAAAGTTTTGCATAATCTGCTTGTGTCTATTTCAAGTGCCTTTGCTTTTATTTTATTTGCAAATAATCTGACATCTTTTGCATAAGCTGAATTACTAAATAAACTTCCAACCATTGCTAAAATAGGGATATAACTTGTTTTCATATTGTTTAGTAAAACTGTAGATTTATAAATCTTTGTATTATAATTACTCATAAGTAACAATGAATAATAAAACATAAGCTTTAAAAACCTTTCATATTCTCATACCTTACTAGTAAAATGGATCTAAAATTATTAAAAAAGGAAGATAATAAACTTAGTTTTATTTTAAAAGGTACAAATTATGCATTTGTTAATACTTTAAGAAGAATATTTACTACAGAAGTTCCCACTTTAGCAGTAAAAAATGTTACAATAGTTAAGAATAGTTCAGCATTATTCGACGAAGTAATTGCACATAGATTAGGTTTAATTCCATTAAAGACAGACTTAACTGCTTATAATTTAACAGAAAATTGTACATGCAAAGGAAAAGGTTGCCCAAAATGCCAGGTTTCTTTAGTTCTAAAAGCAGAAGGTCCATTAACAGTTTATGCATCTGATTTAAAGTCTCAGGATCCAAAAGTTAAGCCAGTTTATGGTAAAATGCCTATTGTTAAATTATTAAAAGGACAGGAATTAGAATTTGAAGCATTAGTTACATTAGGCAATGCAAAGGATCATGCAAAATACAGCTCATGCCATGTTTATTATCGTGGAATTCCTGATGTTTCTGTTGATTCTGATAACAAAGCAAAACAATGTGTAAAAGCATGTGAAGGACTATTAGATGGAGACTCAAAAAAATTAGTTGTTAAAGATTTATTAAGATGGAATGAGAGATATGAAGAAATATGCGAAGAAATTGGAGCAGAAATTAAAAATAGTGAAAAAGATTTCTTGTTTCATGTTGAATCTTGGGGACAATTAGAGCCATTGGAAATTCTTAATCATGGTTCAGATATTCTTGATACAAAATTAGATGAATTTATAACTTTATTAAATAAATCTAAATAAAACTATAGCTTTATAAATTTCAAACCATTTTATGGATATATGAATTTTAAAAATAGTGAAACTGCCGAAATACTAGGTTTATCATTTGGAGATGGAAGTTTTACTTTAAGAAAAGATACCAATAAATTAAGATTCCAGTTAAGGGGCAATCTAAATGAAGATAAAGAACATTACGATTCTTATATTATTCCATTATTTAATAAAAATATAATGAACCCTATTTTTGGTAGAAATGTAGGCATTGTATCCAATAAAAATAAAGGATTTTACGGTATATCTGTTCAAAGTGAAAAATTAATAGTGTTATCAAATTTAGGTATGCCTGTAGGTAGAAAAATAGAATTGAAATTAAATATTCCTGAATGGATAAGACGAAATAGAAAAAATTGTTATGCTTTTTTGAGAGGGTTTCTTAATACAGATGGTTGCGTGGTCTGTCAGAGAAATTATTCGATTAAAAATAATAAATATCACACGCAAATAAGAATTTATCTAAGTTGTTGTTCAAAAGAGTTAATGAAAGAGATTTACGATTTCTTGATATACTGCGAATTTAAATGTAATTTTAGAATAGAACAAAAAAGAAATAGTTCTACAGCCTATACTATAGTAGTAGCTGGAAGTTTACAAGTTCAAAAATGGTTTAAATTAATAGGGTCAAAAAATCCCAAACATATTACTAAATATTTTATATGGAAAAGATTTGGGTTTTGTCCACCATATACTCTATTAAACGCAAGAAAGAAGATTTTAAAAGGAGAAATTGATCCTAAAAGTTATTATGCGGGGGTGCCAGAGTGGCCAAATGGGCTAGAAAGAGATAATCTTGGTCAACCTAAGGAGCTAGTGGCTTAGGCCTACGCAGGTTCGAAAATAAGATAATTATAAATAAATTTTTGTCTTTTCGATTGTCCTGTTCTCCGCATTTTATAATTTCCTTCCACAGAATTCTATTTCATTATTCTAATTTTTTTATTAGTATTTTATGTATTTTTTTATTTTGTTGCTGTGTTCCATAATAGGTTGAAATATTCTATAAAACTTTTTGCTACTTCTTTTGATCTTATATGTATCGCATTTACTTTTCTTCCAAATATAATTATTATTGTTTTATCAGCATAGATATTTATTGCTACTGGTGAACTGTGTTCTATATATTTAGTTTTTGTTAGAGGAAATTTTTTATAGGAATACCTTTTTTTTGTAGTTATTTTTTGTGTTTTATTGAAAAGCATGCGTGTTTTTATTCCTTTTTCTTGTCTCATTATATGTATTTTTTCGAAAAATGATTGTATCTCATCTTCGTTTGTTCCCTTAGTGCCACCTATTACATAACAAATTTCTCCTGCTTTTAGTGTGTCTATTTGTTCTCTAAAAAGTATTTCTAGACCTTTTAGTCCTGTGTATAACTCTACTTCCTGTTCTTTGTCTGAAGTATCATATAAAGATAACAATTGAGGTAATAGGTATCTTGTTTGTTGTAGTAATCCTTGTAATTTGTTTTGTTTTTGTTCAAGATATAGTATTAATTGTTTTGGGTTTGTTGCCTTAAAGTGTTTTATATTATTTTCAATATAAACGGATACCAATCCCTTTTCCTGGAGTCTTTCTAAGATTTCATATATTTTAGAGCCTGTAATTTGCGCCTTATTTACAATAATTCCTCTTGTTGAGTCTCCTAATTCCAATAATGCCTTATATACTTTTATTTCTGACTCTGTTAATCCTATTTCACTTAATATCGTATCTTGCATAGTCCCCCTTTAGGGTAACCTATAATTTAAATATTGGTATAAACTATCTAGTAGTAAAATGAAAACTAAAAATACTGTTTATTGTGCCACACGCAATCCATATCCAACATGGTTGAAATATGCTAATGAAAGAGACCATTTAGAATTATGGTTTAGAAATAATATAAATTTTCTTTGCCCAGAACAATTCACCTCAATTTTAGATGTTGGAAGTGGTTTAGGTGAGGCAACAGCAAGACTAATAAAAGTATTAAATGAATCTGAAAAAGATTATAGAATAACTGCTATAGAACCTGTAAGTTCACAAGCCAGATATTGCAGACAACGTTTTTCAGATAATCCAAAAATTAACATAAAAGAAAATACTCTGGAGCAATATAATTGTTTGGAAGTGGATCTTGTTTTAGCTGTACATCCTTTGTATTATGTACCAAATATTACAAAAGCAGTTGCTAAACTTGCTTCTCTTGGTAGTAGAATCCTTATTGTTCATCATGGATCAAAGGGGATTAATATAGTACACCAAGCATTCCGCCATCTAGTAAAAAAAGGACCTCACATAATAAGTACATATCACGATATAGAAAGGGAACTGGAAAGATTAGGAATGAATTATAAAACCGAATGTTTAGAAACAATAGTAGATATAAGAACAACTCATAATCCAGAAAATCTTGATGGTAGAGATTTGATAAGATTCTTCTTAGAACAACCGAAACTATCAGAAGAAACATATGGTAAAATAAGCCATTTCTTAAGAGGGCTAGGAGATTATCTTATTCATGATATTGGGATAATAACAATATATAGAGATATCTCATAATTGTTTTGTATAATTTTTAATACAAATATTAAAAATACTTTTGTGTATTATAATATCTTATGTTAAGATTCAATACAATTTGCATCTAATACTAAAAATAGATTTACTATGCTTAAAAAATTTTAATAGAATATTATATATCCAAAAATTTAATATTAATTAAGCTATACCTATTATCATGGAAAGAGAGATATTGGATGAACTGGCAGAAGATATAACTAAATTCATAAAACCAGGAAGTAAGTTTGGCCCAATTAATCTAGAATGCAAATGTAAAAAAGATTCATTTAAAACATTTATTGAAACTGTAATTTCTGTCTTATATTTTGATAAACCTCATTATTCTTATTTTTTATCTGAATATAATCAAATAGAAATAGGCGAAAATGAAGTTAGTTACATAGCAGGATATTTAATTGGAAAAGGAAAATTAATCGCAAACAATGGTAAATATACTAGTACATCAAATATCTAAAAATCCGATAATATTATAAATGGCTTCTTTTTTTCAATAATATGGCAAAGAGAACAGGACCAACAAGTTTAACATTAAAATTATTATTAATAGACTTATCTAAATTATATAAAAAAGAAAAAGTAAACTTATGGAAAAGATTAGAATATGAATTATCAAAATCTTCAAGAAATAGAAGGGAAATTAATTTATATAAAATTGATCAGTATGCAAGAGATGGAGAAACAGTTGTAGTTCCTGGAAAAGTTTTATCAAAAGGAGATTTAAATAAAAAATTAACAGTTGCAGCTTTTAAATTTTCAAGTGAAGCAAAATCAAAAATAAATAAAGTAGGAAAAGCAATTTCTATACAACAATTAATGAAAGATAATCCAAAAGGAAAGAAAGTCAGAATTCTTGGTTAAGTTTTTAATAAAGTCTCATCTAATGTTGCGAAAATCTTATCTTTTAATATTAAGTCATTATAATTAAATAAATCTTCAACTTAGCCGGCTTTGTTTAATAAGTCTTTCTTGTTTAAAAAGTAAGGTTTTTGTTTAATAAGTCAAAGTTATCTTAAATATATACTTCTAAAATTATGAGGCTTTAACTACTCTATCCCAAAAAATATTCCATCCAGAATGGTCTAATATTTCTTGCATTAATATTTTATTTTGCATAATTAAGTTATTAATATATAAAAAATCATCTTGTTGTTGTTGGTGGGCTTTCCATCTTAATGTCTCATAAGCAGTAAGACCTTCAGTAACATTTACAGTTTGCATAAATTGTTTTGTTAAGTTAATATTATAATATTTTTCTTGATTATAGGATTTATTAAAACTCTTTTGTCTAACATCATAATA
>JAGWAD010000039.1 GCA_018302105.1 Candidatus Woesearchaeota archaeon | reverse complement strand
TAATGCTAAATTAAATCTTTGATATTCAGGAATTTCTTCTTTAATTCCAAATCCAGGCTGGTCAAATCCTTCTTTTGTAATTCTGTTTCTATATTCTTCACTGGTCCCTTCCTTCCAAACTTCGATTGTTGGAGGACTTACATCAAATTTAAACTCACTTACACATAATTCTTTATCTGTTCCTTTATTTATCAAAGCGCAGCTTGTTCCTAAACTCTTACACCTATATTCAGAACATTTTTTAAAAGCATTAATATTAATTGGATTTCCATTTTCATCAACATAACCATTTTCCAGATTATCTTCATCAACAAAATCAGAATTGCATTTTGCACATTGATCCTCTTCTTTCAATGTTGGAGCTTGCCATGGTTTGCATTGACTGCTTACAGAAACAACTTTTGTATCTTCTGCAATTACATCAACTAATTTATATGCAGTATAAACCCACATTCCAGCATTAACTCCAGACATAAATTCTGCAAAACTTTGACTTGGTTTAAGGTTTTTAATAACTTCATCTTGTTCAAATTTTAATGCTTCATTAAGTTCTTCATCAGTAAATAATGCCCCGTCTCCCTTAATAAATTCTCTTGGTATTTCATCAAAGGAATTATAAGGGATAGTACCATCACCTGTTTCAAGTTTACTATTAACAAGATCTAATACAACTTTATCATGATCAATACTTGCTTTTAAAGTTTGAATCTGTGCTTCCCTATAAGCTTCAACACTCACAACAGGTTTAAGAGTTTCAGTAGATAATTTTCCACCTATAGTAGCAAGAACATTTACTCCAGGAGTACTAGAAATTGCAGAAGCAAGTGCAACCCTTCCACCGCCAGCAAGTCCATCTTCATTATCACCTTTAGTTTTTACAAAATTGAAAAACCATTCACCTTTTTCCCAGCTAGGTTCATCAATTTTTCCAGGAATATCTTCTTCTAAATTAAATGTAAATTCTTCAACATCTTTAGGAATTTTATTTCCAGCTCTCTGATGAGCAGATTTTATCTTATCTTTTATTTTTTTACTTCCTAAGTCTCTAAGAACATTTTCTATCTCACTATTAACAAATTCAGTGTTTGTAAAACCATCAAAAGTTGCATCTCCTTCCCAATTTGTATCAGCACCACAATCACCCATGCTCCTGCAATAATTATTAGCTGATTGTAAATATTCTTGGCTAAAACATTCCCCTCCAGAAACTAAATGCCATGTTCCGCCAGTATCTTCTCCAACTTCTTTAGTTATTTCATCAATTAATAATGGAACACCAGTACCTGCAGCACCACCAAAGAAAGCAGCCCAACCAACAGGACCAACAGCAATAGCAGCAACACCACCAACTGCAGGCAAACCTAATTTTAAAACAATATTTCCAACAGAATTTTTCTTAGGGTCACAATTTCCAGTAATAGAATCCCAACCCAAACAAACAAAAACAGCTTTACATTCTAAATTAGCTTTTCCACAACTATCAGCGCCTTCTCCTTCCCAGAATTTAGCACCAGGTTTAACAGCAGGAACACATTTTCCAGCCCACTGGCAATCTCTTTTTTCTATATTCCCACAACAATCTTGGTCTTTTTTCAATGCTCTTTTATAATCTTCAGCATTCATAGTAAAAGGATCAGCAGTATTGCAATCATTTACACAACTCTGCCACCTGTCATTTTTTAAACATCTTGCAGCTAAAAATTCATTATTAGCATCACTTAAAATAGAAATATCATTACTATAACAAAATTCTTTTCTAAAATCTTCACAAGGTTCAACTAATTCCTGACCATTAATACACAGACTACGATAATGTCTAGAACCAACAGGATCTTTTCCATAAAATTTATCTCTTGCATCAGTTGAAGGATAATCCCACAGACACCAAGTTTCACCATTTTTTATAGTTTCTTTCTCAACACCATTACTTATTTTTCCAGGATCTTGAGAAGCAAAATCAAATGAATATTTTTCTTTTAATGTATTCCTTCCATCTTCTTTACAATCTAAACTCTCACATGTCGCCTTGCCATCATTATTACTATCACCGCATAAAGTCCCTTTAGCATAATCGCATTTTTCTCCTTTTATTCCTTCGGGATTTCCACAACTATCTCTCCAATAAACAGAATCATCATTAGGAAGACACATAGTAGATTTTTCATCCCCACTTCCTCTAATATTTCCAATATTTATAGACGGATTTGCAGGAGCACAATTGCATAAACTTGGTAATTGACTGCAATATTTATCTTTGTAAAATCCAGTACCATTTATCGTGGTTTTCACACTGCATTCCGATTTAGCCCCATAATTACATCCAGAATCAGTAACACAACAACCTTTCTCAGCAGTTCTTGCAATATCTAAACATTCTTGTTCATTTTCAACATTTTCTCTAAAATCAACTTCTAAATCTCCAAAATTTGCAGTTTCAGCAATACACCTGCTTTTAGTTATAAATGATGCTTGTCCACCAATAACACAACATCCAGTCTTGCATTCATTAACAGTTTCGCAAGATGAATCAGAACTAAATCTACCATTAACATCACTGCTTTCACATAATGCTTTAGGATAATTACTATAACAATATCCATCACCGCTAGCACAACATCCAGTCTTGCAAAAACTTGTTTGTTCACATGAAGTAGGAGCTCTCTGACTATCACTTGCACATTCAGTTTCTTCTACTTGTTCACAAAAACCATCATTGACAGTTTTCTGACAGCATACTTGAGCAGCTTCAACATCCTTGCTATTCAAGCTCAAACTTAAAGTAAAAGTTAAGCTGATAATCAGAAATATTTGAAATAGAGAAATCGTTTTGAAATTAAAAGTCCCATTTCGAAATCCCAAATGTCTTTTGTTGATCATTTATCTCCCTCAATAGCAAACCAAAATTGGAAATCACTATCTTTTTCATTTATTCTGTAAATTATATCACCAACATTTCCAGCACTTGGACTCTTATCTACATTGACAATATATGCTCCTTTCTTATTTAACATATAAAATAATTGTTCAAAAAATCCATCTTTTGCATGAGAATTTACAACATCATGAGCAACATTATATAATTCCACAATAGGAACATTAACTTCTTTTGAAACTTCATTTAATTTATTAGTAAATTCATTTTTCACAAATGTCACATCATAATTAACATTGACAACTAAATTTTCACCAATTATTTCGATATTTGTTTTCGGCTCGCCATTAACAACAACATCATAACCTAAACCATTTTTAACTAAATCTTTGTTCAGGCATTGTTTTACATCTTCGTTAATCTGTTGATCTAAATCATTAATCATACTATTCAAGGGAGGCATAATGTTAATACATTTATTATCATTTTCAATATTATAACATAAATATTTAACTCTTCTATTTAGATATAAAACAGATCTTGTAGGATTTAAATCTCCTCCTTGGTCTGCAAATTTTTTAATAATAGGAAGGACAGTCTTGTCTATACAATTTGTTAAATCTTTTTTCACATTATCTAATTTGCTATTAAGAAATTGCATTTTAGGAACTCCTATCCCATATTCTTTTCTTCCAACAAAGATTAATGCTATAAGAATTATAATCACTATTCCAATTATAAAGAAAATAGCTACCTGCCCTCTTTTTTGCATGCAATTAAATTACTTTAGTATATTTATAAATGTTTTTATAATCTATTTTGATTTTCTTTTATTAAATTTTATTATATCCAAATTTTAAACAAATTTTTTCCAAAATTTTAGATTGTATTATCAATTAATTTTATTCCTTATTTTATCCTTCAATTCCTCTAAGAATAAAATCCAGTTAGGTCTTTCATTTCTGGGTATGTAATGATTTATTGTATTTGCTAGTTCTTTTATTTTCCTTTCCTCCAAGTTTAGTCTTTCTAATAATTTTTCCCTGTCTAATCCTATTTTTTTATGCTCTAAATCTAATAAGAAATAAAAATCAAAAAAATCTTTACCTTCTAATCTATTAACTATATATGCAGCCTTATGTTTAATAAGTTCCTCTACGTCATAAACATTAATTAATGACGTTGTAAATGGCACAAATCCAAAATTTACTATTCTCTTTTCATAATTTTCAGCTTTTTTTACAATTTTAAATTCTACCCTTATCTTATCCTTATGATTTAATGGATTAATATAATAAAGATCATATCTTATAGTTTCTTTCATTATTCTTGGTCTTGCTATTTGAAAATCTTTTATTTTATTCATTATTTCTTTAGTATCTATTAATGATTCTTTAACATTTTTCTTAGATATAAAATCAAAATCAATATCTTCTGAAAGCCTTTTATTCCTTAAGTATACTCTATTTATCGCAGTTCCGCCTTTTAATATTATTTTATCATTTTCCTGCAAGTATATCAAAACCTTGCTTAACATTTCATCTTTCGCTACATAATTTAACGATAATTGTTCTTTAGCTGCTATTCTCCTCAATTCTTCTATATTCATTTTTATTGCCACCATGATAATATTTCTTCGCTTCCAATATTATCCTGAACTTTCCATTTTGGATTATATGTTGTTTTGCCTTTTAAATTTGATAATTTTATTGGAGTCTTTATTCCTTTTTCTAAAGTTTCAAGAACAAAATTAGGTATTTTATATCCTGTAATTTTTTTCATCAGTTCCAATAAATATCCTAGCCTCTGATTTAATGAATTATTTTTTATTTTCTTTATTAGTTTTACAAATTCCTTCCAGTCTATATTAGAATCGTATATTGCCTTTGTAATTACACTATAACTTACATATCTTGATTTTATGAAGCAATCTATTATTGTTTTTTCTATTGTTGAGACATAAAAATTATTTTTCTTTTCAAAGCCCACGAATAATTCCTTTAGTGGTATAAATTTTATATTGTATTTTGTCCCATTTATATTAACATTTTTTTGATACTTTTTTGTAATTATAAATATGGTATAATCTTCATATTCTATCAGATTATAATATTTTAGTGCTGAACTTAATCCTAGGTATCCATCTTTTATTCTTAAAGCCAATTTATAATAATCATTTAACAGTTCAGGATTATAGTATAAGCTCTTTCGAGCTCTTTTGATATAATCTTTCTTGTATAAATTGTGTAGTATTTTATTTCTCTTATTATTTTTTATCTCAGGAAATATATCTTTAATTAATTCATTGTCAATTATATCTTTATCTCTAATATATTGCCAGATTTTCTGTTCTTGAGGAGTTAAATAGTTATTTTTATCCATATAATTCCTTATTAGGGAATGATGTATATAAATCTTCCTATAATAGTTTTTATCCTAAATAAACTTCAGCAGTCTGGGAATTTTCAAATATATCTTTACATATAACTTTAAAATAATTATTTTCATCAATTGAAGTACTGTGCACAACTTCATTAGTCACATCAAAATTTTTATATTCTATTAATTTTCCAATTTTATCATTTGAATATTTACAAATTGCTTCTTCAGTAGTTTCAACAACAAGCATTTTATCTGTAGAATAAATTTTACTGATTTTTGGTGCTTCATTATCTTTTACAAGTTTATATTTTACTGTAGAATTAGCAATATTTCCAGCATCATCTAAACAGAAAATACTTTCAAATTCGTTATTCGAATTTCTATCAATAAATTGTTTATGCAGACTTGTCTTTTTTTCTCCATCACTGGTTTCAAAGAAAGCTACATCAACTCTTCCAATTCCAAATCCACATTTAGCATTTCCATTATCTGCACCATTAATAGTATTAACTTCTAAAGTAAAATTATTATCAAAAATTTCTCCGCAGCCCTCACCATAATTATTTTTGCATTTCATATAATCAATTACTAATCCTTCAGTGCCGATAACATTATACCCATTATCATCAGGCAGACTATTCTGGTTTGAATTTCCTTTTTCATCTTTGCATTTTATAAATAATTTATTATTGCCTTCAACTAAATTCAATAAAGGAATAAAGCATTTTTGTTCATTATCACTTGTTATTACACATGTTGCAGAATTCTTCATTCTTTCATAATCAAGATTTAAATTATCATATTTACATTCAGCAATTTCATTTAAAGTTATTTCTAATTTAGCAGCTTCCATTGTATTATTAATATTTAATAAAGAATTTGCTATAAAACCATTATTCTTCGGATTAATTTCTATAATCCTTGGAGCACCAAGTTCAGGAGCAGTTGCAACTTTAAATTCAAACTCTAAGTCTGGATAACTTGGAGTATCTGGAAAGCCGCATCTGTTTTTGCATTGAACAAAAATCCTGTTTGTACTTCCAGAAAGTAAGTCAATCCCTGCCTTAAAAGAAACTGTATGTTTAAATGAATATCCTCCTTCTATAAAATCCTTCATTTCATCAAAAGGTTTTCTCTCATAATCCCATTTGCAGTCAGCATATGCTTGTTCATTGCAATTTTTATCATTACAAGTTACAAAAGTCAGATTAAAATTAGAATTTGCTTTAATATAATTATTAATCTCTATTTTTCCACCATTACTAAAACCAATACCCGAATTAACACTAGTCTCACATTGTCGTAATTCGCTATTATCGTCGATATTAGTCCTACACATTTCCTTATTTTTTTCTTCAAATTCTTTTTCTAATGCAATATAAGCAGGCTGCAGATTTTCAGGATTATCAGGAATGCAAATATTAATGCATTTAACACCTTCTACAGTATTCAGAGTATCACACCCGCTTCCTAAACTTTTGCATAAATAATCATTACATGAATGTTTTCCATTAGCAGTTAAATCAATTTTTTCAGTACATTCACCAGTCTCACTATTATATTCTCCTAAGCATTCATTTTCATCATTAACAAAAAATTTCCTTTCTCCAGGTTCATTACATAAATTACAATTTCCTCCACCAGAAGGTGCTTGCCAGCCACCGCATTTAACTTCAACATTTGCAGTCCTTGTTCCATAAAATTTGTAAAATACAATAGACATAACAACTAAAGCAGCTGCAGCAATTGTAGCAGTAAGTAAAACAAAAGCAGCGCCTATTGCAATTGCAACACCTAAAGCCAATGCACCACCAACAACACCCAACCCGGCAATAACCTTTCCAGCAATATTCCCAAACCAATGCAAAGTCCATATATCAGCAACATATCCAAAGTCGCTTCTTGGACTTCCACTGTCAATCTTTCCTAAGTTCAATGCACCCCTGTAATTCTTAAACCTGCTAAAATCTTTTATATCTTTTAAAAATTCATTGTTCTTTGCATACTCAACTAAAGCTCTTGTACAATCATCACCATTTGAATCACATTGTTTTCCATCAGGATTTTTAGTTGCAGCTAAATCATATTTTTCTTCTTTTTTAAAATAATTCATATCTTTTTCAGGCACATCCCCGGGATCATCCTTAACTAATCTTTCAAATCCATTTATCTCTCTCTTAAATCCCCCTTTGCCCCATTCACCAGCAAGATTATATTTTGCACCGCAGTCACCATAAGAATTGCAGATTTGATTTGAACTTTTTAAAAAATTAATTCCTAAAGCCCTGCATCCATATTCACAATCCCATTCATGAACACCTGCAAATTTAACATTTACACTTTTCAAAACATTATTTGCATTTACTGCATCGCAATTTCCTTCACTTTGCCAGAAAGCATTTCCTGGAGGAACTAAAGGAACACAAAAGCCTTTTTTATCTAAGCTAGCATCACTTTCAATTTCTACACTGACATTTTCTTTTCCATATTTATTAACAATCTGATTTTTTCTTTCTGCTGCTTCTTTCAATAATTTATTAGTTGTATCTTTATCAGAACTAACCCATAAGCAATCTCTCTTATCAATATTCTGACAGCATTCTCTATCAATGCATTTAGAACAATCCTGCACTTCATTTATTACCCTGTTTGGTGCACAAGTCGCATAAGACATTGTTTCACTAGAATCACTAAATGTTATTTCTGCCTGCCTGCAAATAGTTTCTCTATATCCAACACAATCATCTACTTTCTCTACTCCATTTTCACAATAATGCCTGTAATGCCTTGTTCCAGGTAAATCTAAGCCAGGCCCAGAATTATCATCATACTCACACCAGCTTTCCCCATTTTTTCTTGGATTATTCCTATCAAATTTATCATCTGTAAAACAAGGATCATTAGGTTTAACATCGTTTATTCTATCACCGCAGCTTCCATCTTCATCAACTCTTGGATTATCCCATACGTCAACACAATTTAAAGAAACACATCCAGCATGTTTAACTCCATTCTCAGAAATTTCTCCGCATTTGAATCCTTTATTTAAATCACATTTTCCATTAAAAGAATTTATTTCCTCGCCAAGTGTTTCGCTCAGTTCATTAAAAGCGCTGACATCTGTTGATTTAACAATATCTCCACGATTGCCGCAACTATCAAACCAGTAAACATCATTTAATCCTTCAACGCATCCAAGATTTGTTTTTTGTTTGCAGTCATCACATTTTCCATTTGGAACTTCTCCACAATTTCTTCCTTCATAAAATAAACCATCTTTTAAATTACATTCTTGTTCACTTGCAAAATTACAATTATTTGCATTTTCATCTTGAGTTACACAGCAGCCATTTTTATTAACAGCACAAACACCAGAACATTCAAATTCTATAATTACATCATTTCTAAAATCTAAATTTAAATCTGGAAATTGGCTTGTTAATGACTTACATCCGGCTTCTGTAGTTAATGCACACTCTCCGCCAACAACACAACATCCAGAATTACATTGCTGATAATTGCAACTAGAATCACTTAAAAAATTCCCGCCTTTTGCATTGCAATCTGCCTTAGCAACATTTGTATAACATTTCGAATCTTGTCCATTTAAACTTGGAACATTAGTTAAGTCACAGCATCCAGTTTTACAAGCATCAAAATTCTCACATCTTCCATTATATATTTGGCTTCCAGGTTTACATTCAGTTTTATCAGCATATTGACAAAAATTTTCATCTTCAGTTTCTGAACAACATACTAATTCTTGTTCTTCTGCATAAGTATTGTTGCTCATACTAAATATAAATATCATACTCAGAACTAGTAAAATCTCAAATGCTGCTTTTCCCTTAACAATTTTATCTTTGTGTTTCAAATCTATCAAACCTTCCATTTCCTTCTATTGAAAATAATAAATGATATTCTGGATTATTAACTAAACTTACATCATATATCTCATCAGGATACGGCCTTTCTATAATAATTGAATATTTATTTCCGCTATTTACCCCATAACTAACCTGATCAAAATTCCCAAACAAAGATCTCCTATTCAAAACATCATTAGCAGCATTAAACAAATCAGATAAAGGGATTTCTAAATTTTTTCTAATGCCCTCTGTTTCAACAATATTCTCCCCTCTTTTAATTTTTAAATTATATTCCAAATCTGCAACAATAGAATTTTTTCTCATTTCTAACTTAACATTAAAATCCTTTGGTTTAATTAATTCATAACTATTATCTTCAAATTGGTCAAATTTTAAGCAATTTGTAATTTTTTTATTCAATTCTTCATTCATATTCTGCTCAATAGAACTTAAAATTAAAGGCGAACTTAAACACTGATTGGTATTTTCCATTGCTTGACATAATATTCTATATTTCTTTCCTCTATAAGTAAGAGAATTAATATTTTCTTTAATACTTCCGCCATTAACTAAAATTGATTTAACAATATCCTCAGTACTGCTTGTTACACATTTACTTAAAACATCCCTTTCAATATTTTTTATAGTAGAACTTAAAAATTGGTTTGTATCTATCTGTTGCTTTCCTGTATCTACGATTTTACCCCTAAAGAAAAAAAGTAAAGCTATAGCAATGATTATTAAAATACCAACTATTACAAATAAAGCAACTTGCCCTCTTTTCTGCATACAAATAAATTAAGAAATTTACTATTAAAACCTTTCGAAAATAATTACAGACTAAAATATTTCACTAGTTAGACATTTTAATTTCTGCTTCAATAATTTTTTTCTTACAATCATCAGTAAGATCTCTCCACGGACTTAACCAGATCCTGTTTTTCCATTCATCATTTTTAAATTCCAGTTTTATCATCACAAAATTTTTCTCAGGGATTTTATCAATCCTATGATATGCACAAGGTATGGTACGTAAAAAATTTCTTCTCAGATCTTCAATGCCCTTTGTGTTTATTATCAAAATTACTAGTTCAGTTTTGTATCTCTTAGCAAAGACACATGCCCATTCAACTGCTTTTTTAGGATTTTTTTCAAGCCAGACTTCCTTATCTTCACTCCCGCTAAGACCTGCATCTTCATGAAGGAAATAACCGTTTTTTACATGTTTACTAAAATAAGTCAAAGTACTGCCATGATATAATAATTTAGGCCTGAACATTATATGCTTATTAAAAATTGATCTATCATAAGAAACCATGAAATAAAAAATATCAGCTAATATTTAAAATTAATTAATTTCTTTAGAATATTTCAACAAGATTATTCCAATTATCTGTAAAAATAAAATCATCCCAATAACAAAATATTTCAAATAACCAAAATCATACTCAATAAAATAAGTAAATGTCCCATAAAATATATCCATAAAATCCTTAATTATAAAAATAAAAAATATCAGTAAATACTGCCAAATCTTTAACTTCGAAACATAATTTAATATTAATACTGCCTGCAATCCTAAAAATCCATGTGCAAATATGTTCCAAAAATGATAAACACTAAAACCATCTATAAAAATCATAAAAATAATATAAAATAATACAGAACCAATACCATAAATAAAGTTAATATAAAAAGTAAATACTCCAAAAAGTTTAGGAACTTTAAAATCAAAATATAAATACAATAAAAATATTGCCATTGAAAAATACAATAAGAAACTTACAGGAACTAAAGGAATTAAATAAAATTTATCTTCCAAAATAAAATAAGAAATTGTTTGACTGTAAGTATACCATGCAGCAAAAACCCCAATAAAATTTAAAATTATAAATAAAAGAGTAATTTTTTTATTTTCTAGAATTTCAAAAATTTTATTCATAAATTAATTAGTAAATTTAATGGTTTAAATAAATTATCTAATATTATAATTGCATATCGAATGTTCTATCTTTCATTCAGTTGGCATTCTTGGAGCTAAAATAAAAGTCAAGCTTAACTTATCTAAAACTTTATATTCAGCTCTCAAAGGATAATCTTGCGCAAATTCAAGTATAACATTGTTTGTTAATTTACTTCCCTTTACAATCTTTTTCATATATTCTACAGAATATCTTGAAGATACATTTTCAGCAGCATTTATTATTGTGTCCTCATCATTAATCACCTCAACTTTCCCAGAGCTTGTATTTCCTTCACTTTGGATAATAAACTTATCAGATCCAGCAACCAGACTTAGACTGTCAGATATAACATCCATATCTTCTATAGCATCATTAAATAAAAGAGTATTAGATTCTACTTTTGCAGCAAATTTCAGATTTGGTATTTTATGTTCTCTATGTTCTATATCCAATAAAGCCAGTTCAAATCTTTTTGTACTTGAAACCCCGCTTAATAAAACACTTAATCTATTCCTCCCTTCATCAAGCTGCAAACTCAATGTGTCAGTTGGTTTTGCTCTTTTTAAAATCTGGGTTAAATTTGTTAGATTTAAACCAATAACCCTTTCCTCATCAACACTATATTCAGAAAACGCACTGCTTAATAATTTAAAAATTACCATTGCAACATTAGCAGGATCCATAGCTATTAATTCAATCCTATCTTTCATAATTCGCAAATTGACACTATTTACTAATTCAGAAATTATTAATAAACTATCTTTCAAATATTTAGGTTCAGATAAAGTTAATTTCATAAAACTTTTAATTCATATTTTATATTTAAGCATTTGTTTAATTTAACTTATATATTAAGGAGTTTATAGCAAATTATTATAATCAAAAAACTATAAGCTAAAAATATAACTTAAACTACATAATTAATAGAGTAATAAGTAATAAAGTAAAACAAAATAAAAATAATTAAAAAAATTTAAAAGACAAAATTTATTTGCCTTCTAATTCATTTTGCGACAAAGCATTTAATTCGTAGCTCACTTCTAAAGGTTCTTCAGCTTTAACATCAACACCCATAATAAAGGTTTGGTAACCTTCTTTTTGAAGTGTTAATGCATATCTTCCAGGGCTAACTAACCTATTTAAAACAGGAGTTTCTCCCAAAGATACAACATTGCCGCCTTCCTTCGGAGTTAAGACAACCATAACACCTGTTGGATTAGTGGTTACAGTAACAGTGCCCATAACTCCAGAAACCTTTCCAGTTGTTTGATTGCAAGCTACTAATAATGCAGCCAGTAGCATTAATGCTACAATTACTACAACTCTTTTTTGAATTTTCATAAAAGAATCTCAGAAAAATATAATATTAAAATGTTGTTATTAATTTTATAGTAGTTACATATTTGCCAAAACAATGTGAAAATTAGAAGATAGATAACAAATAAGAGAAATCTCAGAAAAATATAATCAACCAACAAGGTCTTTAAGTTTTTAATTTAGTTGTTGACCTGACAATAAATAATTTTAACCTAAGAATTTATGTGATTTGTTATAATAATAATTATTCAACAGAGCCACCGCCAGCCCATTCAGGTAAAAATGTAGCTAAAACTGGCCAATACAAAGGAGCTAATATAACTAATACAGAAACTATTGTTGTGTGTGTCCAATGTTCAGCCATACCACCAGTCATACTTCCTCTTAAACCACCTTTTATAACCGCAGAAGTTGCGTGCATTTTAATATTTAATATTAAACCAATAATTATTCTCACAGCCCATGGATTACTTATCAAAGGCCATCCTTTTTCAGCCAAACCAGTGATATTCAAAAAATAGTCTGTATTAAAAATAAAAAATAAAGCTATAAACATAAAAAAAACAGAATGAAATCCATGACCAAACCAGTGGCTCCCAGTAAAATTTTCATCTCTATGAATTAATATTAATTCATATAATCCCAATATAAGTCCAAGAACAATTATAGGAGTAAAATTAGTTAAAGTGTCAACCCCTGGTATCACCCCTTCTAAAACCATAAAACTTAACAAGAAAACCTATATTTAAACATTACTAAATTTTAAAAATCAAAATAAAAAATTAATAAAGAGGCATTAACTCAGTTTGTACAAACGTTGTTTCTGCAACTTCCACATTAACATTTTGAATACGGGTATTATAACCTATTCTGGATATTTGGAGTGAATAACTTCCAGGTCTTAATTTTAATTCTAAAGGAGTTGAACCTTTTACTGTGCCATCAATAGTAACTGTCGCACCTGAAGGAATAGAATCAACTTGTAAAGTACCTACAACTAAAGGCCTCCAGGGATCTGAATTAACTCTTCTTGGAACATTTCCAGTATCAAAATTTTCTCCGCCAAAATAATTAGATAATAATAAAATTCCAGAAAATAAAACAAGTAAAACTGCACCAACAACTGCTTTTTTATCAGCCATTAAATCACCTCATAATTTTATTGAATCATAAGTATATAAAGTTAATTATTTATTAAGCTGTAAAGTTAGCGTCATCTATTTTTGATGATTTTCGGTAACTTTTTAAACTTCGGGTTCCTAATTATCTTATGAAAGTTATGAAAGTGGTGGATAAGAAGATTGGTAATACAACTTATTACAAATATCGGATTAATCTTCCAAAAGAAGCAGTTGAGCAACTAAATCTATTAGATAAAGAGTTAAAAGTTAAAATTGAGAAAAATAGATTAGTTATAGAAAAAGAATAATTCGGGTTCCAAAAGGTTTATATACTTCGGGTGCCTAATTATAGCATGAAGAATATAAAAATGAGAAAAATGCTAAAGCAAAACTTCGTTTATTAACATCAATTAAAAAAAAAGAAGGAATGTCTATCGATGATATTGCTTATTCATTACAAAAACCTAAAACAACAATACATGATTGGTTGCAACGAATTGAAAATCAAGGAATAAAGAATATTTACGACGCAAAACAACCAGGAAAGCCATCAAAAATTAAAGAAAAACAATTGGAAGAACTAAAAAATATTTTAAGAAAAACACCACAAGAACAAAACATTCCATTTGTTTTATGGACAACAAATTTAGTTCAATACATAATACTTAAAAAATTTAATGTTGAATTTAAAGTCAGGCAAGTTAGAAACATAGTGAAAAAAATTAATTTCACACTTCAAGTTCCTCGACAAGAAAACAGAAAAATGAACAAAAAATTACAAGAAAAGTTTAAAAAAAACTTAAAAAAAATGTTCAATATTACAGTGAACTCGGATTTAAGATCTTCTGTCTTGACGAAGCCTTCTTTAAAGTAATACCATACATTACAAGAGGATGGTTCATTAAAGGAAGTAAACCAACGATAAAAACAATAAACACAAAAGAAAGATTTGCCGTTTTCGGAGCATTATCAGAAAAAGAATTTTCAACAGCCATAACAGAAGAAAAAGCAAACGCACAAACATATCTACAATTCATAAAATCATTGATTAAAAAACATGAAAAAATATTAATAGTTGTCGACGGAGCGAAATATCATTTCGAAAAAAAACACATACAAAAATTTTACGAAGAAAACAAAGAAAGTTTAGTAGTCATACAACTCCCACTATACAGCCCATAACTAAACCCAATAGAACAAACTTGGAAAAAAATAAAAAAGTGGTTAGCAATAACAACATGGGCAACCAAAGAAGAATTTGAAAGAAAAATATGCGAAACATTAAACAACACAAATTTTATGACCAAAATGTTCGATTATTACTTACCCTAACTATATAATATAAGTCATCATTGCCATTTCCCCTTTCAACTTCTCTATATCCTCTTTCCAAGCAGTCAATGTTTTCATTTATTTGATCTAAACTATTATTAAGAAGAAATTCATTGGTTAAAAGATTAGCAGCATTTTTGAACTTTGAAAAAATTTTTGCAGAAGTTAAGCCAATATCAAACATATAATAATGGCCTGCAGTTCCAAAATATATACCTGTTAATTCTGAATCTTCTGAATTGGAAAAAAGATGCGCATTAATTTTTTGTATAAAAAATTTTTCATTATGGGAAGTTATTCCACTACAATCAGATGCAATAACTGCTCCATCCTTAGCTTGAATTCCAATTACAATTGTCATTTTAATTTAAACAGAAATAAATTTATAAGTTTATCTAAATAATACTACTATCCAGTTAATATTCTCTCCAGGTTTTTTTGCATTTAACACATCTAAAAAATCTTGTTTCAGGTTCATCTGCACTTCTTGTTTGCATAGTCCAAAAATAAGCTTTCTCATTGCCACAATATTTACAGTCAGCTTTAATAATAGGCAAAGATTCATCTTCATCTTTCCTAACCTCAATTTTCTTATTTTCCTTCTTTTTATCAACAAGCTTATCATCATTACTAGAATAACCACAGCTACATTTCATTTTCCCGTCCTTGGGCATTAATAGAGAACTACATTTAGGGCAGCAAAACATTTTTAATCACTCCTTTGAAAGACCCCAAAGTTTAAATTAGTTGTGCTTATTTTTTAAAAAGATACTAATCCATTAAATGCTAATTTTACCCAGCCAAAATATGGTATTCTCAATAATGCCTTCCCTATATACCTATCTTCAGTTATATCCATTTCATCAGCTCTTGACCATAAATTATTATCTCCTTTTGTTTGGTAAGTTTCTTGCCCAAGTTCATTCTTACCAATTTTAACCACTCTATGGATTATCGGCTCTTGCGCTGCTCCTCTGAAAACAATCACATCCCCTTCTTTTACTTCACCATATCCAGTTAAGACCATAATATCTCCTTTATTAAAGCCATTAGCAAATCTATAACTAAAAAATTCTTCATTAGTAATCTCTAATTTATTATATATTTCCTTTTGAGTTTTATACCATTTTTCAAATTTAATGTGTTGCATATCACATTGTCCAATTTTTTCATTATGTTCCATACTACATGAAACTACAGCAACAACTGGAAAACCAGTCCCAAAAATTATTCCCAATAAAGGATATATTACAAACTTTACAATTATAAATGCTAAAATTATATTTATAGTCCAGCTTAATACACTATTTTCTTCCCAGATTAAATGCCATAATTTTTTTATATTTTTTTTCAGATCCATAAGAATTTATCTAAAGGAAGATAATATAAGTTTATTGCTTTTAAAAGAAATAATAACTCCAAACCAAAAACAATATAAAAAGTAAGAAGATTAAATAATTAATGAATTTAATATATGCTGCATTATTCGGTTTAATAGGTGGAGTAGCAAGAGCATTAATAGGCTTATTAAAGATATATAGGATAAATAATAAAAATAAATTAAAAATCTCTTATTTATTAATAACAATTATTGCTTCTGGATTTATAGGTATGTTCGTATCTTTAATAATAACTTCAAATTACACTTTAAGTTTAGTTTCTGGTTATGTAGGCATAGATATTATAGAAAATTTAGTAAAAATATATAGAAAAAAATTAAATCTTTAATTCAGAAAATATTTTATCAACAATTTCTTTCTTCCAGCCTTTAGACAATAAACTTTCCCTAATCTTTTCTTTTGTAAAGCCAGAACTTAATTTTGTTTTTACAAAAATTTTCAATGTTACATAATTCATTAATTCACTAACTGTATTTTTATCCCATCCTGCATTTATTAAATCATCTTTTATTTTTTGTTGTGGTTGGTTTTGTTGGAGCATTGTTTCAATATACTGTTTAAGTTGCTCAGAATTATCTGATTTGTTATTAGAAGTTATTTGGTTTTGTTGAACCGGTTCTTTATTTACAACATTATTTTTTCTAAATTTATACCAATAAACTAAAAATCCTGCACTTCCCAAAATTGCTATAATAAATATTATAATTGTAATATATCTTATACTGCCGCTAATAAAATTCTCAGAAACTTGGATATTTTGAACACCAATTGTTTTAGCTTGCTGCCTTACTCCGATTGCACCATTAAGTTCATCACAAGCTTGAGAAAGAAGTGGCATTCCAATTTCTGCACCGCAATTATTTTTATCATTACATTCCCTTATTCTTAAACCACCTAAACATTCGCCCCACAAACCACAATCCCATACAGGATAACAATCATTATTTCCTATGCCTGAACCAACAGTTATTTTTACAGTATTGCTAAAATTTCCTTGTACACCATCAAACGCCCTGAATGTTACAGTCTCTATACCCTCAAAGTTTCTTGGATTTTTAATTATAATATTCCCATTTTCGATTATAATCTGCAGTTGTTTTGCTCCAATTATATTATATTGCAATTTTTCACCATCGGGATCAAAGAAATATTGGTTTAGGTTAATAGTATTACCGGAAAAATTTCCATTTTTATCAACAGAAAAATCAGGAATATCCAATTTTAAATAAGGAGAAGAACCAACCATTGTCATGAGATTAGAAAATTTAAAATTATCTCCCTGCTTAGCCAGACACTTCCAGTTTCCAGGTTGAAATTTTGTAATATTAACTAAAACCGCACACTCAGACTGGTCAAGCTCGCAGAATATACTTGCATTATCAAAACTATTGATTATATCTTTAAATTCTCTGTAAGCTTCATTTTCAGAATTAGGAGAATATATAGCTAGATCTAATTTATCCTTACTTTTAAATTTAGCATTGCAAACCAATAAATCATACCTTTTAAATTCAGGACCAAAAGTATTAAAATTTCCATCATTATCAAACCTTATTCCTAATAGTTCTGTTTTTTCTATTTCACTTGCAGATTGGTTTATTGGAGTTTCAACTAATGTAATTTGTTTTTCAATTAAAGTTACAGCTTGTCTGCCAAAATCATTTTTCATAAATTTAAGTTTATAATCTCCCAGCTTATCATAATGCAAAGTAAAATTCAGAAGTTCCAGTTTATAGCTTCCTTGCTTATTAAAATAATAATTACTATTTTCATTTATTTTTTCCAGATTAAATATTTTATTAAAAATATAATCAGCACTTTTTATTTCTAGAGAATGCTGCACATTATTAGAATCATAAATTCCCAGTCTAAATTCAGTATCATTGCTAATCTTATCACCTGCTGTAATAACAAGTATTGCGCTTCCATTAATATTTTGGTTAGCATAATATTTATCTGTATTTTCAAAATTTGCTGTAAAATATCCAGTTATCGAATCATTTGGATCGTATTCAAAAATTATAAATAAAGAAAATACAATAAACAAAAAACTTAATACTATTGCAGACTTATTACCTCTTTTATTCATTACTAAAAAATAAGACTAGGTTTATATAAAGATTTTTATTTAAATTAAAGTTGTCAAAAATCCAAAAATTAAGAAATAATAATTAAAAAAAGAATATTTAAGCAGTGTTTTAAATAAATCATACCTTTTCCATAACAACATCCAAAATAGTTACTTCTCCAGGCTTGACATATATTCCTACATTACTCTCATTATAGCCTGTATATAAAAGCTTTAAATTATAGTAATCTGCTTTTAATTCCTTTGTCAAAGGAGTTGTTCCCAATTGAGGATTTCCCCAAATCGACTGTACAACTAAGGCTTTACTTGGATTTGAAGTAATTTTCAAAGTCCCATTTCCATTCAATACTAATGTCTTTTCAATTCTTGCCTGTTCTTTTGGTTTTACTTCAGTTACCATACTATAGTCAATATAATATTGTTTAGTTAATTTAACATTGTGTGTTCCAATACCAACCACTTTAGTCAAAGGTGTAACACCAGCAAGCGAACCATCAATATAAACATTTGCGCCAGCAGGAGTAGATAAAACCTCTAATTTATTTACAGCTAAAATTAAAGTTGTTGATACTGTAGTTTTGCTTCCTGCAGTAACAGTAGCTTGTTGTTCATAATTCTGATAGTCTGGTTTTTCCAACCGCACTTTATAAATAGCAGGATCAAGATTTAAAGTCAATGGAGTAGTTCCTTTTAGTATATTATTAACATAAACACTAGCCCCTGTAGGCGAAGATAAAACTTCTAATTGACCTGTAAAAGTTGCTTGTCCTGTTGTCTTAGAACAACCAATAACAAAAACTGCCAGAATTAAAAGCATAGATAAAAATACAAATTTTCTATTCATTTTATCACCTTCTTATTTCTATATTGATTTTATTAAGGATTTGAATTCCTTTACTTTTCCTTTCAAAGATTCTGCTGCATCAGCTAAAATCTTTTTTGGTTTCCCTTTATTTACATTAAGTACAAAAACAGGAATTCCAACTAAAGGATGTTTAATTGCATATGCTGCATATTTAACTTCATCTTGATTCCAGAGTTCAGATCTTAAAGCATTGCAGAAAGTATGGGTTTCTCCACAGATTTCTAATTCAATTATATCCTTTTCTTCTTTTAAAATGTTAAGTTCCATTCTTTTTTAGTAAAACTAAGTTATTTTAAACCTTTCTATTTCTAATTCTTGGCGCAAAGTAATATCCAATTAATAATAAAGCAGTTAATAATAAACTTCCAAAAGTATAGAATGGAATTGGCTGTCCTTCATCCTCTGGCAATGTTCTGCATTCTTCTTCATAAACAGCAGATTCTAATCCTAATTGCACTAAACTTTCAGTATTAATTATTTCTCCAGTTGTAGCATCTTTTATAGTAACTACAGAAATTCCAATACCATCTCCATCAGTATCTTCACATGCACTTCTTTCAGTTGTTATTACAGTTCCCAAAGCTGAATTAAAACTATCCTGAGCACATGAAGCAATTATATTTCTTGCTCTGTCCCCAACACAACAAGGAAATTCTGCTGTTCTTGTGCTTACAGTACTTCCACCACTGCATCCAGCACTAGTCGGACACAATACCCCATTCAATTGAGCACACGTAGTTCTTACTCTACCGCCATCACCATTATCATTAGGATCCCCACTTCCAGAACCTCCACAGCTTCCAGTAGTTTTACTTCCATCAAACGGACAAGAATCTTCACAATCATTTTTTCCATCATTATCAGTATCTAAATTATTCTCACAATCTTCACATATATTCTTATTATTGCAATTCCCATTATTGCCGCAATCATTTTCATTTGTACATATTGTCTTACAAGCTCCATCTATTGGATCACATTTCTGGTTTGCAGGACAATTTACCCCATTACAATTTTCAACATTTGAAACACATTGTCCATCTCTGCATATTTCACCATTTTGGCAAGGTCTTAAACAAGCTACACCAGTAGTTCCAACACATTGATTTCCCCTACATACTTTTCCACTTTCACATCTTGGGTTGCATCCTTCAGGATTATCAAAGAAAG
>JAGWAD010000038.1 GCA_018302105.1 Candidatus Woesearchaeota archaeon | reverse complement strand
GATTTAGTACATTTGCAATTGGTGTAGACAAACAAGCCAGTCAAACTACTACTGATGCGACAACAGACGATGGTACATCAACTAGCGACAATACAAATACACCAACTACTGATAAGAATGTTGAGAAAACAAGCTTAATGCCTGTACTGGTAATTATATTGGTGCTAATTGTAATTGGTGCAGTTGTATGGTACTTGGTTGGAAGAAAAAAGAAATAGTCTTTTTTATTTTTTTATTAAATTAAAAAATGGTTCAAATGAAACATGCTAGGATAATTGGATTTATTTCTGTTAAAGGCGGTGTAGGTAAAACTACGAGTGTTGCAAATTTAGGTTTTATTTTAGCTAATAATTTTAAAAAGAAAGTGTTAGTTGTTGATGGAAATTTTTCTGCTCCTAATTTAGCATTACATTTTGGATTTGTTAAGCCACAATATACTTTGCATGATGTTTTAGATGGAAAAGTGAATATTAGAAAAGCAATTTATGAGCATTCAAGTGGTATGCATTTATTGCCTTCATCTTTAATATCTAAAAAAGTTGACTACACGAAATTCGGAAAGCATTTAGCAGGTCTAAGAAGTTTTTATGATGTAATATTAATTGATTCAAGTCCTAGTTTTAGTGAAGAAATGTTAGCAACTGTTGGTGCTTCTGATGAATTATTTGTACTAACAACTCCTGATTATGTAACTTTGGCAAGTACATTGCATGCTGTTAAAGTTGCAAAACAAAAGAAAACATATTTATTGGATGAAATACAAAATACTACTAAAGTTCCTGTGGTGAGTGTATTGCATGATGATGAGGGTTTATTAGAAGCTTTAGCTAAAACAAAACCTTTGGCAGCGCTGAAAGAGAATAATACTGTAATTGAGTATAAAAAATTAGCTGCTGCTTTGATTGGTGAGAGATACAGAGATAGCAGATTGACGACTAAAGTTAAAGGATTATTTAGCAAAAAACTGAGCCAAGATGAAGTTAATAGAGCAATAGTAATGGTTAGCCATTATTGAGAATTTTTTTTATTAAACTGAGGATTAAGTTCCTGGAATAATTTTTGGATAACAATTTGTTTTATATTCTTCAAGTTTTTCTTTCATTTCTGGATCAGTTATTGTTATTGGTTTTGTTGTAAATTCATAGCAATTAGTTTCTTTTTCTATAAGTTCTGTTAATTCTTGATATATAGAAAATCCCAATATTAAAAATGATGCAGTTATTGCTGTAGCGAAATAGGTTTTTAACATTCTTTGTGTTTTCCTAAGAGTTAGTTCTTCATATTTTCTTTTTTCTTCTCTTTGTCTTAAATATTCACTTGTTGATATTCCCAATTTACAATTTTCAATTGCCTGTTCTAAAGAAATGTTGTGCAATCTTAATTTGGCTCTTAAGTCTCTATAATTAATCCCTTCTTCCTTTGCTTGGTACACTAAGGTTTGATGGTCTGATAATTTTGTTATTTCTTCAATATTCTTTCTAGAATTAATTATCTCAGATCCCTTGTAGTCTGTTGGAAATTTTATTATATTGTCCATACATTTTTTACAATCTAAAAATTTATACAGCAGCTTTAGCTTCTTCTTCTTTAGGGAACATTTCTTCTAAAGATTTAGAACCTTGTTTTATTACTTTTAAATTTATTTGAACTATGTCCTGAGTAATTGTGTTGCTTACTACTGTTTTTCTTATTCTATTTCCTTTTATAACTATTTTTATACATGGTCCAGAAGTTAATAATGCTCTTTTTTTCCCTATTCCAGGCATGTCATATCTTATTGGGCATCCAGATTTATCTGATCCGCCTCTAATTTCTAATTCATAATCATCTAAACCTACTAAATGTCCCGAGACTTTATCTCCTACTTTATTATTTACAAAAGGATTGTCTTCTAAAACTTTTTGATAACTTTTTCCTGTTTTTGTATCATTTATTACAAATTTAGTTTCTACCATTGTAATTTGAAAATCCAGACTATTTATAAAGATTACTGAGACTCTAAAATTTAGTTATTCTTTTATTTATCTCTAATTTCATTTTTTTATGGACTACAGAGTTAAATGGACTTATGATAGCAGAAGATTTGTTAAAATTTTGGATAGAAAAACGAAATATTGTCTTAATATTGGTTTATCACAGAGTGCACCTAATTTTGATGAATATTCATTTGTTTATACTGCAAGGGGTATATATTCATGTGTAACAGCAAGGAATGTTTCAGAATATGAAAATAATATAAGAGAATTAATGATTAATCCTTTTTTTCAATATGCTGAAGTTGGAGCTGGGCTTGGTGAATTTATTCCAAATCTCGTTGATAATTATAAAATCAAACATCTTCCTATTATTATTGATCCTGTTGATTATGAACTAATGGGGAACATGCTTGGATATGCATTAAATTTAAAATTTTCAGATAGGGTAAATAAAAATTTATTAAAACTTTTTGAACGCTGTAAAATAATTCGTGACCAAAATAAAGTCAGGTTAATTAATGAAGATCTGGTGACTGCAATAAAATCTCATTTAGACATCCATAACATTGCTGATATTGTAATTGATAACTTTGGTGCTACTCATTATATGACAAATTATCGTCAATGCTTAGATTATGAAAGGAAGTTATTAAAACCTAATGGTTACTTATTATTAAATAATGCTAATTAAATCACATGCCCCAAGCAGGATTTGTTTTTCTTTTTATTTCAGCTATTTCTTTTAGAACTTGTATTTCTTCTGGCTTTAATGTATCTTTTAATTTTTTATAAATTTTAAAATGTGGTTCTGGAACATCTGAATATAATATGTCTCCTTCTTTTACTTGCCTATTCATTGTAACATTTGGCATTGCTAAAGCAATAGACTTTCCAGCTTCTGCTTCATTTATATTTTTTCCATTTTCCTGCAAGCTTTTTGCTTCAGTTATCTTTACTTCTTTCATTAATGGTGTTCCTGATTTTAATGTGCCAGCCAGAATATCGACTCCTACAACAGCGGGATTAGATTGTCTAAATATGTAGCCCGGGAGAATTCTAATTTTACATGGTCTGATTAAATTTTTAAGTTGTTTTCCTTCTAAATTTTCTTTTGTTTCTTTAAACCAGGATTCATATTTTTCTATTAAGGAATAAATTACCGGATCTATAATTATTTTTATATTGTCTGAAACAATTGGTTCTGTGTTGAATCCAAGAATAACTTTTTGTAATTCATTATTATTTGACTCTGCTTCTGCAATATCTTTTTTTGTTATTGTACCAATAGAAGCTCTTTTTATTTTTATTTTTTTATTTTTTAATAATTTGATTAAAGCTTCCAGGCTTCCAACTGAATCTGCTTTTATAACTAAGCCTTCATGGTCTAGTTCAAATGTTATTTCTTCAATTTCTTCTTTAACTGATATTTTTATTTTTTCTAAATCTCTATTTGCTACTTTTACAGGCATTCCTGATATTGCTTCCTTAATATTTTGTGCTGATATTTTTATTCCAATAGATGCATAGGCTTCTTTTATAGTTACTAATTTATTTTTTTCTGGTATGTAAATTGCTTTTACTTTTGTAACTATTGGTTCTGATAATGTTCCTACAACAATAGTATCATTTGTTTTTAATTTTCCTTTGTAAATAATTGTGTCTAAACATGTTCCAATTCCTTTTTCTTCACTTATTTCTAAAATTGTGCCTTCTCCAGGAGCATCTATATTGTGTTCTAGTTTTAGTTCTAAGAATTTTTGTGCTAATCCTGTTATCATCATTAATAGTTCTGGTAATCCTTCTGATGTTTTTGCTGATATTGGGATTAAAACTAAATTTTTTGTGAAATCTGAAATCTTGTCAAATCTTTCTGCATTAAAACCATGATTAAATAAATTCCCTACTATTGTATATAAACGAGAGTCTAATAATGTTTTTGTGGATTTGTTTTGTGAATCTATATTTTTTATTAATGGTAAATCCGGATTTGACTGCCATCCACCAATTAAATCAATTTTATTTAATGCAACTACGAATGGGGTTTTATTTTGTTTTAATATTTCTATAGACTCTATTGTTTGTGGTTTAAGTCCTTCATTTATATCTATTACTAAAATTGCTATGTCTGCTAATGAACCGCCTCTTTTTCTTAAATTTGAAAAAGCTTCATGTCCTGGAGTATCTATTAATAGTAATCCTGGTACTTTGATTTTCGTAATGTCTAATGCATCTTGACAAAGAGTTTTGATAGACTCTAATGATACTGAATATGCTTTTATTGATTGTGTAATTTTACCTGGCTCTGATTTCACTATTGAGGTTTTTTTAATTACATCAATAACTGAAGACTTACCACTATCTACATTTCCTAATATTGTTACTATTACTTGTCTTAGCATAATTTATTGTGATTTTTTTACTCTTAAAAGGTTTTTGGTATATGTTATAAAATAATCTTTTCAATATGTATAATTGCGTTTCATTGTAGTATTAGGTTTATATTTTTTATATGGGATATTTATAAATAAAAACTTAACTTTGTTTTATTATGGGGGTTGATAACTATGGAAAATGAGTTTGAAGAAATGACTTTGGAGTTAGATGGGGAACTTGATGAAGACCAGATTGGTTCTGGGGAATGGGGGTTTGAGATGGGTTATTATGGGTGCTTAGAAAATTAAATATCCAACTAGTAACCTTTAAAAATTTTCTTATTTTCATATTTTTATGGATCTAGAGAATAAAGATGTAACATATATTGTAAAAAGTGCTGATGAACTTAAGGAACTAGAAAATTTAGTTAGAGAATTGCCTATAAAATTTAAATGTGATGAAAATTGGAAAAATGTATATAATAATATTGTTTTAATTTTTGATTATTCACAAGATAATTCATTTTTTATTTATGTTAATACTGGCATGGAAGAAGTAATTTTGAATTATGTTCAGTTATATAATGATATTGAATTAAGTGATAATGCTGAAAGAGAAGTAAAAATTGAAGAAGAAACAGACATTACTTTGAAATTGAATTATTTAAATAAAGATAATTTAGAAATGTATGTTTACATTACTGCTTGGGATGGAATAATTATTTAATATTATTCGAAACATATAATATCATGAACAGTCTTATATGAATGTAATTCCTTGTTTGCAAACCAAAGTGGAATCTCAATGTCTGCATTTGCTTTGTCTTCAGAAGCATGGATAAGGTTTTTTACCATTATATTTTTAGTATTTGCAAAGTCTTTAGAAATATGTGCAAAATCTCCCCTAATAGTGCCAACAGCAGATTCGTTAGGGTAAGTAGAGCCAATAATTTTTCTTGTTACTTTTATTGCATCAATGCCTTCTAAAACAAAAGCAACTATTGGTCCTTCTTTTAAATATTTGACTAATTCATTTCTTACATTTCTGCCAAATTTTTTTTCTACTTCTTTATATCTTTCATCTAATTCTTCTCTATAATGTTTTCTTGCAAATTCCTCGTCTGCCCAAACCATTTTCATACCTATAATCTTTAAACCGACGTTTTCAAATCTAGAAATAATATTTCCTGTTAATCCTCTTTTAACAGCATCAGGCTTTAATAAAACCAAGGTTCTTTCCATATTTTTATTGAAAAATTGAATAGTATATAAATTTAATTATTGTGTAGAATTATAATTTTTTGATAACAAAATACTTTCTTTTACAAACCCTAAATTAACCAAAGTATCAATATCATTTTTTAATGCTAAAAGGATTTCTTAAGGATATTTCAATTATTGATAATAAAAAATAATGGATAGAATATAGCAAATAATCCAATTAAAATTGTAAGAACAGTTGAAATGATATATATTCATTATAAAATTAAGCTTTTCCTTTTAGTTTTCTATGAGCTTCTGTCCATTTTATTTTTCTAGGATTTCTTTTTAATTTCAATAAATTTTTTGAACATTTATTTGAACAAAAATAAAGCATTGAAGCATCATTTTTAGCTAATGTTTTTCCAGTTCCACGTTCAATATTTATTCCACAAAAACTGCATTTTGCCATTTATTTCCTGCCTTGTGTTAATTTTCTAGCTTCTATTTCAGTTTCTCTTAACATTAAAACATCGCCAATTCTTATTGGTCCTTTAACATTTCTTCTTAAAATACGTTTTGAATCCGGACCTTCTAAAATTTTACATCTAACCTGGATTGCTTCTCCTCTTGTTCCAGTTCTTCCAACAATTTCTTCAACTACTGCCGGAACTGCATTTGTGAAAAGTTGTTTACCTTCTTTTTTTGTAGGTTTTTGTTCTACTTCTTGTTTTTTCTGGTCTTCCTGATGTTGTTCTTTTTTATCTGCCATTTTAAGCTGTTGCTTTTATTTTAGAATTAAGCTCTTTAATAATCTGTTTAGCTTCTCCTTCTTGTATTATAGCTACTGCTGCTGTTGGAACATTTAAACCTGCTGCATTGCCTAATTCTTCTCTTGTAGGTACAATAATTAATGGGATGTCTTTTTCCTGGCATAAAGAAGGGAAATGCATAATTATTTCCTTAGGATTAACATCTTTAGCAACTAAAACCAGTTTTGCAGTGCCTCTTTCTATTGCTTTAACAACTTCATTTGTTCCTCTTTTTAATTTTCCAGTTTTTTTGGCTATTTCTAAAGCCTCCAAAGCCTTTTCTTGAATTTCTTTAGGAATTTCGGTGTTTATGTCCATTTTAACCTCCAAGTTATATCATTGGTTAAGATTTGGGTTACAGAACTATTTATATAGTTTTCTCTATTGGAATGATTAAATTCACTTTTTCTTTTTTATATGCTCTAATAATTTTTCTATTTTTATATCCAAAGCCACTATTTTGTATTCTAATACATAAATTCTTCTTAAACTATACAATATTGCTAAAATTAAAGCTACAACAACACCCAGAATTACTGTTTCTATTCCCATATTTGTTACCTCTTTTTATAATTTATTTAGAGATTTAATTATTTTTGGAATTTCTTTTATTTGTTTTAATGATCTATTTTTTAAATTAGTCTTCAAATAAAATTCTTATTACTACACCAAAGAAGGGTCTTGTTATTAATACTCCAACAGTAACACCGATAATAGTAGTAATAGCGAAACCTGTTAATAAGCCTGCACCTGCTCTAAGTAACGGAAGCATAGCTGCAACAATTGTAGCAAAGGCAGCCAAAATTACGAAGAATGCATTTTTTATACTTTGTTTTGCTGCTGATTTATTTCCAAATAAAACTTCATCTATAATAACAATCTGATCATTAACTCCTGTACCAACTGCAGCAATTATTCCTGCTATAGCAGCTAAATCCAAATTATATTTAAATATTGAAGCAATACCTAGAGTTAATAGGACTTCACTTATCATTGTGATTATTATTGGAATAGAAATTTTTAATTTTTTATATCTAATTATTATAATAGAAGCTACTGCAAAAATTGAAATTAATCCAATTAATAATGCATTTTTTACAAATACTTCACCTAATGAAGGAGATAATGTGTCTATTTTAACTATATTTAATTTAGTTGGCAGTGAACCTGTAATTAAAAAAGTCTGTAATTCTTCTTTGTTTTTTAATGCATCTTTTACTGCTTCCTGCTGGTTTGAGCCAGAACCAGAACCAGTTATTGTTATTCTTGAGGCAGAAATGCCCTTAAGATCAGCATCTATATTAAGACTGTCTACTAACTGGCCATCTAAATAGAAATCTATCTTTTGATCCAACATCCTCTGGCCATCTGGACTTACTATTATCTTTAGTTCATCTGTTATTTTTTTATGTCTTTCTGCTGCGTCTTCATTTAAATGAATTTCAAATTCAAATCTGCAAACTGACTGATCATCTTGTTTTGGGCATACAGGATTTATCTGATTTAAACAAGTACTTCCTCCCGCCCTGCATACAAATTTAACTTCTTTTCCTGTAAATGCTGTTTTATTTCCAATTCTTGCTTCAAAACTTCCCTGCTTTGTTATTGTTTCTCTAAGCTCTTCTTTTGAAACTCCTGCTAATTCTACAATTATGAATTTATTTCCTTCTAAATCTGATGCTGATTTTATAACTAAATCTGATAATCCATAAACATTAAGACGTTTCTCCATAGTTGCCATAATGTCTTTGATTTGTTCTTCTGATATTTCTTCAGCAGGTTCTAGAATTACTCTTGTTCCACCCTGCAAATCAATTCCTTTTCTTAAATTAGATGATGGGGCTTTAGAAATCGTTAAGCCGACATCTGAAGAATCTTTTGTTATCACGTAGCTTGTCTTATCTGTTTTTAATCTTATATTTGAGTCTATAGAAATAGAATTGATTATTTCATTATATTCTTTTAGTTCTTTTATTTCCTGATTATTTACAGAAATTATTTTTTCCCTGTTTGTTAAACTAATATCCTGGGTAGGAGATCTTATTCCTGCATTGAATGCAGAGCTATTTGTCTCAACTGAATTTATTATTAATCCCTGATCTGAAAACTGATAATTTATTGATAGAAAAGCTATAACTAAAGCTATTATTAGAATAATTACTCTTGGCTGTCTGATTATCTTTTTTAATCTACTCATGTTATATTTTTCCTTTTACAATATATCCATAATATTCCTGTATTTGTGAAGTATGTTGAAAATATATCTACTATCAATGCTATAAAAATAATTGTAAACATTTCTTTTATTACTTCTGAATTTGAAAATAAAATTCCTATAAGCATTACAACAGCAGCACATATTGTCATTGTCAATCCTGTTTTCATTGAATGATACATTCTATCAAATAACATTCCTTCTTTTTTTCTTATTGCCCATGTTGTTAATAGGATGTCTGTGTCTACACTATAACCAATTACTGATAGTATTCCAACTATTCCTGCTGTTGATAAACTAATATTAAATAGATTTACTACTGCTAATGTAATTATTATATCCATGAATGCTGCTGAAATTACTGCAAGGCTTGGAGCAAGTGTTCTGAATGTTATAAAAACTGTTATTCCCATTAAAATAAATGCAAATATAACTGCTGTTATTAATTGCCTGTAAAAAGCTTCTCCTAATCTTGGACCTGTTTCTTCAATGCTAAAATTTTCTGATGTTAATTTTATATTTAAGTTATTTTCCAGTCTTTGTTTTAATTCAGCTGATGTTAAATCAGAAACTTCTATTATTATTCCTGAATTTTTGCTAGAACCTAAATTTGATATTTTTCTTAAAACAATTTCTGTATTTAATGCATTTTTAACTTGTTCTTCTGATATCTCCTGATTTGTATATAATGTGGCTGTAATTCCACCTTTTAAACTTACATCTTTTTGGAAAAAATCTCCTGTGTTCTTGTAATGAATTCCTACTATAATTAAAGCTATTATTGTAATAATTATTGGTATAAACATTAATATTTTATAATTCTTTGAATAAAATGAATTGATTTTGTCTTTTAACATTAGTAATTGAGGTAGATATTGGGTTTAAAAAGATTTTTATTGTTTGTTATTTTTTCATTATCTATGTTTACAGAAGATTTAGAGGATTTCCTAGAAAAAGTTACTTCTAATAATGCGAATGATTTTTTTGAGTCTATTTTTGGGATAAGAAATAATTGCAGTAATATGTTATATTTCTATATTTTGGAGAATTTAAAAAAATTTAGAAGTATTCCATATGGAATGGATCCCAGAAATAATTTTGTTTTTAATCAAAGCATGGAATATTTATACAATAATTACCAGAAATTCAGACATGGAGAAGAAAATTTACATTCTGGAAAATCTTTTGTAATTTACAGGTTCTTTTATGATACTAATTATTCTAGAATTGAAAGTGCTTATAAAAGAAATGACAAAGATTCATTTAATAATTCATTATCTGATTTAATAAACCAAATTTTATTTGTAGAATTTAGAGATTTAGTGAAAAATTTTTGATTAGATTATTTATAATTACTTATTTCAAATGTGAAAAACTACTAAATATAATGTTAGCGAAAGATATACTAATGTATAACTTATGCAGATATGGAAATATTTTTGGTTTTTATGGAAAATCTAAAAGTTAATATTAACGAAAGATATATAAATATATAACTTATGTAGATAATATGGAAAAAATACCTTTACAAGTAAGATTGAAGAGAGAATCACATAGAAAAATAGCCTATGCTCAGGATTTGATAATAAAAGAGGTTTATACAGTCTTTAATACTGCTGTCCTGCACGGTGGAACAGGCATATGGCGATGTTATCATGGAAAAAGGTTTTCTGAAGATCTAGATTTTTATCTGTCTAAAGAAAATGAAAAAATAAATTTGTTGTTTGATAATTTAAAAAAATTAGGGTTCAAAATCAAGAAGAAAAAAATATCAGAAAATAGTGTTTATTCAGAATTAGAGCTTGACAGGACACCAGTTAGATTAGAAGCAACATTCCAGAAAGTAGCAGGAATTATTTGTGATTATGAAATGTCTGATGGTACTATAACAGTTATTTATAGTTTAACTCCAGAAATTTTTTTAGTAGAGAAATTGAATACATATCTTAAGAGATTTAAAGTTAGGGATTTATGGGATGTTTTCTTTTTGTTAAAAAATATAGAAAACCCACAAAAGATAAAGGAAATTGAAAAATTAATTAAAAATTATAAGGATCCAATTGATGAAGGAGACTTGAAGATTATATTACTTGAGGGCATTGTACCTACAGCAAATGAAATGATAGAATATATTAAAAGAAAATGGGAAAACAAATACATTTAAAAAAAATAGAAGAATTATTTAGGAAAAGTCCAGTAGTAGAGTTTAATTCTATAAAAAGAATAATAAAAAGTAAAAATAAACACAGCAGTTATACTAAATTATTAATCCATAATTTATTGGATAAAGAAAAAATAAAAAAGATTGGAAAGGGTGTTTATACAATTCATGAGGATATATCTCTGGCTGTTTTTGTTTTTAAACCTGCTTATTTAGGGCTACAAAGTTCTTTAAGCCATTTTGGTATATGGGAACAAGAGACGGTACCTATAATATTAACAACAAAAAAAGTAAGAAGAGGTATTAGAAAAGTACTTGGAAGAAATATACTTATAAGAAATATTGATAAGAAATATTTTTTTGGATTTGAATTTGTAAAAGAAGGAGATTTTTATTTGCCATATTCCGATGTAGAGAAAACATTTATTGATCTTATAATCTTTAACAGTAAGCTTGACAGAAAAATCTTAATGAAGATAAAAAAAATAATTAATGAGAAAAAATTAAATAAATATCTTGAAAGATATCCTGAAAGGTTTAGAAATAAAATTAGAAGACTTTTAGATTTATGAAATTAGTAAATTTATATAACAATTTCTCTAGAATATTTTTGGTTTTTATGGAAAACTGCAAGAAGATAGTTTTTTTATTCTTTTTTAATATTCTTTTTTTATGATTGAACCAGAATTATTTTATAAAACCCATTTTGTAAGGCAATTACAGGAGCAACTGATAAAGAATTAATTAATTTATGTATCAAAGTTTTAGATTTTACTGGGAATGATATTACTGAAAAAATGGAAGTATTTGGAAAATCTAAGTTTAATTTTAATATTAAAGATTTACCAATCAATAATATTTATGAATTTTTTACTAAATTTAGAAATTGGGAGGAATATATTCATCCAAGAGAACAATTTCCTGCACATGGCCAATATTGGGGCTTATCATATACTCAAGTAGAATTAGCATATGCAAGAAAAGATGAAGAAAAATTTAAACAGGCAATATGTGATTTAATTGATAAAATAATTCATGATTGAGTGATATTATGCTCATCAAAAAATTCTTTTATTTTAGGCAAGGGCTCTTTTGTAATTCTTAAATTAATATCTTTTGGAAAACATTTAAAATAACTTTCCCATAAATATCTTTGATCTAAATAAATAATTACCCCTTTATCGTTTTCTGATCTTATACAACGGCCAGCATTCTGAAAACATTTTATCAATGCAGGCATAACATAACCATAATCCCAACCTTTTTTGAATCTTTTATCATAAAAATTTATTAATTCCTGTGTTTCTAAATCTGGTTTGTCTAATGGGATCCCAACTACAATGACACATTTTAAAATATTTTTAGGAAAGTCTACTCCTTCTCCAAAAGAACCTGCTGATGCTGCAAGCAAAACTGCTCCTGATTTTTCGTATTGCTTGAATCTTTCTATTAATTCTGTTCTTTCCTGTTTCGATAAACCAGAAGATTCTAAAAATGTAGTTTTATTACATAGTATTTTGAAATAATTGTTTATTTCATCTCTTATTTTATAACTTGGAAAAAATATTGCTGTATTTCCAGGGACTGAATTTGAAATAGAGGCACAATACTCTGCTATTTTCTTATACATTTCAGGAGATCTTGCTGTAAATTTTGTAGTAGTGTCTGGAACTATAATATTTAATTTATTTTGTTTTGGAAATGGATTTTTATATTCTACTCCTTTTGAATTTGTGTTAAATAAATCTTTATACATTTCAATTGGATTTAGTGTTCCTGACATAAAAATTGTTGAATAACTATCTTCTACTATGGGTTTTATTATTAATGAAGGGTCTAAACATTTGTAACTTAAAGTTATTATTCCATGTCCTTTTTCTGTAAATCCTTTTTTAATTATTCTTGTAAATGAATTATCCGGGCCTTGCCAATTTAGCAAAAATGAATATAAAGATTTAGCAAAACTACGTTTCTTTGTATCTTCAGATTCTTCTGCTATAAATGCTACATTTTTAACTAATTCTTCATAATTTAAATCATTGTTTACTAAATTAATGAATTCTTCTTTTTTTACAAGTCCTTCTTTTGATTCAAAACTTGTTTTTTCACTTACTAACTTTTCCAGAATATTTCTTAATTTTAGTATATTGAAACCAATTTCCTCATATTTTAAATTTCTTGCTTCTTTTGCTGCCAAATCAATTGTTAATGTTGATATTTGTGAACTTAATAATTCTCTGCATCTTTCTGGGATACTATGGGCTTCATCAAATATGATTATTACTTCTGATAAGTCTTTATTTATTTTAGTCAACAAATTTTCTCTTATTGAAGTGTTTAAGATGTGGTGATAATCTGCAACAATCACTTTTGAAGCTGCTCCTAAAATAATTGAAACTTCATATGGACATAGTTTATTTTTTGATGATAATTCTTTTAATTCTTCAACATGCAAGGCTTTTGTTTTTATTTCTTTTAGTAAAGCTTCTGTCTGTAAACTTAACTTTTCTTTATTTTTAATATTGTTATAATAATGGCAGGCTTTGTTACCTATCATATCTTTGCAATAATCTGTAAATTCATTTTGTGACATTGAAATAACGCCTGGCTGGGCGCACATGCTTCTTTTTCCTATCAAATCAATTGCTGCAAAATCTAAATTGTATTTTTCTTTTATTGTCCTTATTGTTTCTATTGCTATTTTATGCTGCGTATGTTTTGGAGTTACAAAAATTACTGTTAATTTATTTTCTAAAGCATAAGATAATGCTGGACAGATTGCAGCACTTGTTTTGCCTAATCCAGTTGGGGCATGTACTAATAAACTTGATTTATTTTTTATAGTATTTAATATTTCATCTATTAACTCTTTTTGTGATTCTCTTATTGATTCATGTGAAAATAATAATTGCATCCACTTAAGAAAATTTTGCTATTTATAATCTTTATTAGGTTTTGATTTTCTGTTTGCCTTATTTCTCTGGAAAATATGGCTTTTATTCCTTACGAAAAGTTACTGTGGAACCTGTGTATGGCCACATAAAACAGAACCTCGGATTTAGAGAATTTCTCTTGCGAGGTCTCGAGAAAGTTAAAATTGAAATGAATTTAATTTCAATTGCACATAATTTAGGAAAAATTCATCGAATGATAAGGGAAAATAAGAGGATTAATAGAGAGAGCTATGTCTCTTTTGTGTTCTTGAGAAATTTCTTCACTTCTTCGATATAATTGTGGGATGGCTTCCCTTGTTAAGTTCTCCGAATGAAATGAGGACTAGGAGCGAAGCGACGAAGAGTAAGCTCTCAATACGAGTTGAATTACTCCTCTTAATTTAATAATGAAGATGCTTATTTTATTATTTTAATCTATTTCTCGGAGAGCTTATTGAACATAATACCTGTTATACGCCCCGAGCCGAAGGCGAGAGTGCAACATGGTCGAGGAATTTTGAAAAAATTCCGAAGAAGTCGTAAGAGATGCCGTCCTATTTTATTAATGAACCCATCACATCTTGGAAAAAAACACTTTCTCCTCTATAAAGAATTCTCTCTTGTCCTTTGAAATAATCATAATCGCCTTCCATTTCAAAAGTATATTTAAAATCTCCATCAGAGAATTCTTTAGGTCCTCTAAAAGGCACACTATCATCAAAATTCATTAGAGCTTTTTTCAGAAAGGGAAATGCTTGTTCTTGGAAAAAAGCGTCATCGAATTTTGGATTATGTTGTCCTTGATATGCCATGCACCAAATAGGATTTTCTTGGAAGAAAACAACTTCTCTTCCGGGTGCCCATTGGCTTCCTGCATAAGAATCGTGATATCTTAAATCTTCTTCTACAAATTCATAATCTTTATGACCTTCTTGAATGGGCACCTCACACCTATGTTGTTTTCTGACTTCTTTTGGTGCGGCATAAGTATGCCTGTGTGCCTTTGCTATGAAATCTAAAAGTGTTTTTTTCTCCATAAAATTAGTAAAATTGGTGAATTAATAAAGCTGGCTTTGTTTAATAAGTAATGTTTGTTTAAAAAGTGCTAATCTTGTTTAATAAGTCTATTTTAGTTAATTCTTTTGTAAATTACCTTTTCTCTCCAGTTGTCTATTTCTATTAGCCTTTTAATATCAAATCTTATGTGTTCCAAATCTGTACCTTCATTAGGATATGATTTTACACCAGCCAGAATAGTTTGATGGGTATTAAAGAATTGTCCATTAGGAATACAGATAAAAGATATTTCTTCTACAAGATTCTTTTGTGACCAAGTCACTCTTAATATATAACTAAGGTTAGGTACTTTTCCAAAAAGTGCGTGGTTTTCATATCTATGTAATTTTGGTTTCCAAGTATATTCTTTATGAGTTTTTGAGTGTTTTACTTTATGAGCATAATCAAAATCAAAAGAAGTTTGATTTTGTCTTATATCTATTCTATTGCTCTTTTTTCTAGCATCTCCATCAGTATCTAAAATTGTTTTGGCGTCTATGTGAATTATTGCATCGCCACATTCGTAACAAGAATCAGATGCTCCTTGCATTGAAGCTACTCCCCAATCTAAACGTCTTGCAATCATTGCGTTCATGATATTTTCAGAAGCGGTCTCAATAGGGTTTACCTTATTTGTAGGTAAGTATTCAGGCATATGTTTTTGGCTATTGATTTCATTAACGAATCTTCCAATATTATTAGAAAGAATATTGCATACAATATCCATATACTTTTTTTCTAATTGTACTAGTTCAGTATTGGTAAGTTCCACCAATTAACGTAGTATTAACCATTTTTAACTCTTTCCAATGTTTTTCTGGATTAGTATTTTCAATATATTTTTTAATTTCTCTAGCTAAATGCTCACCTATTAATGGTGGTACTGCGTTTCCTATCTGTCTATGTTGACTTGATAGGCTTCCATAAAATACAAAGTTATTTGGGAAACTTTGAAGTATAGCACATTCTCTTGCTGTTAATCTTCTTTTCTTGTTTATATGAATCTCTGGAACACTTGCAGTTATAGTATCGCTTGGTCTATCCCAGTTAGTAACTCTTAATGATTGTTCAAACTTTATTCTTCTTATCTCAACTTCTGTAACTAATCTATCATATTTATTATCGAAACCTAAAATGTTTTTTAGTTTAGCCCAGTCTTTAGGTGAGGGTATAGAACCAGATATATCTTTTCTAAACCAGTGTCCTGCTGTATGTCTATAACCTAAAATTTCATCTATTTTATGCGTTGTTATCTTTGCTTTAGTTCTCCATGTTTTAAGATAATCGCATATTTCTGCTTGGTCTATTTCATTTTTTCTTGCAACATATTTTCCACTTACTTTATTAGAACCAATGTGATTGGGAATATTTTTACCTTCTGGTGTATTTGGTTCTGGTAAATGTTCTATCGCTTCTTTTACCGATATTACATATGGTAAATTATGATAATCTTCAGGTTTTATAAAATCTGGAATCGGAGTCTTATATCCATTCTTATGAGTTATTTTCGGAAATGTATTTGGTGCATTAATTCTATTTCCCATAATTATTACTCTTTCTCTAAATTGTGGAACTCCATAATATGCACAATTAATAATAAATGGTTTTTCTACTTTATATCCTATTGAATTAAAATCTTTTATTATCATATCTATCACTTTTCCATTTCCAAGGGATAATATCCCTTTAACATTTTCTGCTATAAAGAATTTAGGTTGAGTATCTTTTATTATTCTTAACATCTCTTTATATAAAAAATTTCTTTTATCTTTCACATCTCTTTTATTATTTGCAACAGAAAAACTCTGGCATGGAAAACCACCCAATAAAACGTCTGCATTTTTAGGTATTTCAGAACTAGATATTTTTGTTATGTCCCCATGAACTATTCTATTATCAATATTTCTTTTATATGTTTCTACAGAATCTTTATCAAAATCATTAGCCCAGATTATTTCAAATCCAGCATTCTTGAATCCTAAATCTAAACCCCCACATCCAGAAAATAAACTAACAACTGTAGGCTTATTTTTTTGAATTTGTATGCTTAAATTATTTGACATCCTTTTATTATAGTATTTAGAATTAATATTGCTTGTGCCTTTTTTTCTGAAAAGTTTTCCGTTTTTTTGTAAACTTTTCATCTTTTCTTCTCTCCCTTTTTAAATCTTGTTTTAGGAGTTTTCCAATAAGGGCTTTTACAAGAAGGGCATATGGTGGCAACTTTATTTTCATCTCTAGGAACCCAAAAATGCTCACAACGATAACAACGATTACCTTTTATAAGAACGCCTACACCAAAACCCTCTTTCGTGCTATTAATGATGTTTTTCACGTATTTAATAGTTTCTTTTTATATTTAAAGATATGTGTTATAATATATATAAGATTAAGTTATGTTTAATGTTATATACCTAATTGATATACTACACCACAATAATCTTTATATACTTACTATACCTATTAGGTATATAAGTAAAGGATAATAAACAATGAAAACCAACCTAAACGAAACAAACTACAAGAACCTGACAAGAGAAGAACGAGGACAGATAATTGCCCAAAAATATAATATTACTAGAACTGACAAAGGAGACTTTAAAGTTCCTAGCCAGTTTGGAATGGGAAATTATATTGTAAAAATGTCTAGTATGAAAGAAGAATGCGACTGCCCAGATTATCAAACAAGAAAAGGAAAATGTAAACATATCTACGCAGTTGAATACATATTAAATCAAGAAGTAAAAATTGATAATGAAGGAAACACTGTAATAACACAAACTAAGACCATTAAAGTAAGCTATCCTCAAGACTGGAAGAGTTATAATAAGGCTAAGTGCAATGAACAGCCTTTATTTATGGAACTAATGGCTGACTTAGTTAAGAATGTCAAACAGCAAGAATATGGGTTTGGTAGACCATCATTCCCTTTGCAAGACGGAATATACTTATCGGCATTAAAGGTTTACTCAACTTTTTCATTAAGAAGATTTACTGGAATGACAAACATAGCATTAGAAAAGAAATACATAGAGAAGCCATGTAATTATGTAACGATAAGTAACATAATGAATAAACCTGAACTAACGTCTATTCTCCAAAACCTAATACAATTAAGTTCATTGCCATTAAAAAGTGTAGAAACTAAATTTGCAGTAGATAGTAGTGGATTCTCTACTTGTAGATTTGCAAGATATTTTAGTTACAAGCACCAAAAGGACATGAGATATAGGCAATGGGTTAAAGCACATTTAAGCGTAGGAATAAAAACCAATATAGTTACAGCAGTATCAATAACAGGAGAATATTCTAATGATTGTCCAGAATTCAAGCCATTAATAGAAAAAACAGCAGAGAACTTTAGAATAGATGAAGTAACTGGAGATAAGGCTTATTCAAGCAGAGAAAATCACGATTTAGTAAATTCGTTAGGTGGAACGGCTTTTATTCCATTCAAGGATAACGCTACTGGAAAAAGCAGAGGTTCAAGCACATGGAATAAAATGTTTCATTACTTCCAGTTTAACAAAGAAGAATTCTTAGAACATTACCATCTAAGAAGCAATATAGAAACAACAAACCATATGATAAAATCTAAATTGGGAGATTATCTAAGAAGTAAAACCAAAATTGCACAAGTAAATGAATTATTATTGAAAGTGTTATGTCATAATATCTGTTGCTTAATTGAAGCCGTTTATGAATTAAACATTAATCCTCAATTCTGTTTAAAAAGTCAGGAGAGTGTTTAAAATGTAAGCTAAAATAAGGACTAATTAAACAAAGCCTTTCGTGTAGGCATCTCTTACGATTGCGTATAACTATATATATACGAAGTCATTGTTAAATTGGGTTTATGAGCTGTATAAACATAAAATAACTAGTGTCATAACCTCCTTTTTTGTAATCATTTTAAAATAGCAAACCCTGATTTTTATAGAGGCAGTGAAGAAACTCTAAAATTTTTGTAAAGAAAGTTTATAACTATTTTATTCAATAAAAAAGTCTTTCAAGTTTGTCTAAGTTTTCTAATTTAGACTTAGAAAGATATTTAAATTATATAACTGATTCTATATATTAGAAAAGAGGTTTTATGTTTAAAAGAAAAATTTCCTATATAAGAAAAAGAGATGGAACTATAGTTAAATTTGATAGAAATAGGATTATGACTTCAATTACTCATGCTGCTTTTTCTGCAAATCAGCATATTACAGATATTAATCTTATTGTTGATAAAATTGAAAAAGTTTTATTTGAAAAATTTAAAGGGAAAATACCTAATATAATTGATGCAGTTAATATTATAGAGAAGGTTTTAAGTGACTTAAATTATTTAGATATTGTTAAAAATTATAAACAAAATAGAATAAATGAATTAAAACAAGATGATTTAAAATTAAATTTAAATGCAATTAAGGTCTTACAGAAAAGATATTTGTTAAGAGATGAAAAAGGGAATGTAGTAGAAACTCCGTTACAAATGTTAAGTAGGGTTAGCAATGCTGTTTCTGTAGTTGATTTAAAATATGGTGATAATGCAGAAAAAAGCAGAGAAGAATTTTTTGAAATTATGAAAAATTTTGAGTTTTTACCTAATAGTCCTTGTTTGATGAATGCAGGAACTTCTGTACAACAAATGAGTGCTTGTTTTACTTTGCCAATACCAGACAGTCTGGATAGTATTTTTGACAGTTTAAAATTAGCTGCACTAATTCAAAAAACTGGGGGAGGAACTGGATTTTCTTTTTCGAAATTAAGACCTGAAGGTAATATTGTAGGGACGACGAAAGGTACTGCGTCAGGGCCTTTATCGTTTTTAGAATTATTTGATAAAATGACTGAAGTAATAAAAGCTGGTGGAAGAAGAAGAGGAGCAAATATGGGAATTTTAGATGTAGAACATCCTGATATAATCCAGTTTATTAAATGTAAAGATAAATGTAATAATTCTAATTTTAATATTTCAGTTGCTGTTACAGATAAATTTATGCAGGCAGTGTTAAAAAATAAAGATCACTATTTAAAATTTAATAATAAATTATTTGCTAAATTAAATGCAAGAAAATTATTTGAGACTATTGTGGAAGAAGCATGGGAAAACGGAGATCCTGGGTTGATTTTTATTGATGAAATTAATAGAAAACATGGAATAAATAAAAAAATTGAAGCTACAAATCCTTGTGGAGAACAACCATTACTCGACTATGAGTCATGCGTGCTTGGGAGTATTAATTTAAGCAAATTTGTTAATAGTGGAAAAATAGATTGGGAAAGACTTAAAATCGTCGTTCGGATAGCTGTCCATTTTTTAGACAATATTATTGATGCTAATTATTATATTGATGAAAAGATAAAAGAAGCAACATTTTCAAATAGAAAAATTGGATTGGGAATCATGGGCTGGGCAGATTTTTTAATTAAATTAAATGTTAAGTATGACAGCAATGAGGCTTTAAAATTTGCAGAAAAAATAATGCAATTTATACAAAATAAAGCAAGGGAAAAATCTTCTGAATTGGGATTAAAAAGAGGAAATTTTCCAAATTTTTACAAGAGTGAATTAAAAAGTAAATATGATTCTATGAGAAATTTAACTGTGACAACTATAGCTCCAACAGGAACAATAAGTATAATTGCAAATGACTGTTCTTCCGGAATTGAACCTTTGTTTGCAGTAAGTTATATAAGAGAAGCTTTAGCAGGTTCTCATCTTATTGAAATAAACAAAAATTTTGAGGAAATTGCAATGCAAAGAAAATTTTATTCAAAAGAATTAATGGATGAAACTGCAAAACAAGGAAGTTTACAAGGAATTAATTCAATACCGAATAATGTAAAAAAAATTTTTGTGACTGCTTTTGATATTCACCCTGAATGGCATATTAGAATGCAAGCAGCTTTTCAAAAATATGTGGATAATGGTGTTTCTAAAACTGTAAACCTTCCTGAAAATGCAAATAAAGAAGCTGTAAGAAAATCATATTTATTAGCTTATAGATTAAAATGTAAAGGAATAACTGTTTTTAGATACGGCAGCAAAGGAAAGCAAGTTTTACATTTAGAAGATGGTGATTTCAGGATGGAAAATTGTACCAGGATGACTTGCAGCCATTAATTGAGTTTCTTAAAAATAATTAAACATCAAAACATATTTATATTGAAATAATTTTAAATTCTTATGCAAAAAGAGCTGTTGGAAGGTATCTGGACAATACTTAGTATTACTATAGGAGCTGGTGTAATTGCTTTGCCTTTTGTTGTTGCTAAAGCTGGTTTTTTAACTGGTGTTTTAGTTATAATTGTTTTAGGTTTATTGATGATTTTGGTTAATTTATATTTGGGAGAGATTTTATTAAGAACAAGGATAAGACACCAAATTTCCGGACTGGCAGAAATTTATTTAGGAAAAATTGGAAAACCCTTTATGATGATATTTAATGCATTAAGCCTTTATGGTGCATTAGTTGCTTATATTATTGGTGCTGGTGCATCATTACATGGAATATTTGGTGGTAATGAATTAATTTTTTCAATAATATTTTTTATATTATTATCAATAGTAATATTTTTTGGAATTAATTTCTTTGCAAAAGTGGAATTTATATTAAATCCATTAAAGATAATCTTTCTTCTTGTACTTGTTTTTAGTTTAGTTAAAACAATTAATTTTTCTTATTTAGCTAATTTTGATTTTTATAAATTATTAATCCCTTATGGTGTTGTTATGTTTGCATTTACTTCTTTTAGTGCTATACCTGAGATGAATCAAGAGATTAAAAATAAAATAAACCTTAAGAAAGCTATAATTATTGGGGGGATTTTAACTATTTTATTATATCTTTTATTTGTTTTTGCTGTTGTTGGTTCTTTGGATGGAAATGTTCAAGAAGTTAGTACAACATCTTTTAATATTATTGGAAAAAATGCTTCTTTATTTGCTAATTTATTTGCTTTGCTTGCAATGACTACTGCTTTTGTTGGTTTGGGATTTGCTTTAAAGGATAATTTTAAATTAGATTATAGGTTGCCAAACTGGTTGTCCTGGTTATTAGTAATTTCTATTCCATTTTTTTTATTTATTTTTAATTTAGGGAATTTTATTTTCTTTTTAGAAATAAGTGGTGCAGTTGCTATTGGTATTATGCTATTTTTAATTTTGCTTATGCATTCCAGAAGCAAGAAAAAAGGTGACAGAAAACCAGAGTATGAACTAAAAGATAATTTATTTATTAAAGGATTAATTTATATTTTAATTCTGATTGGGATAATATATGTATTAATTGGTTATTTTTGATTCTGTATTAATTTTTTTAATAATTCATTTATTATTTTAGGATCTCCTTTTCCTTTTGTAGATTTCATAATCTGACCAACTAAGAAATTAAAAGATTTTTCATTGCCTTCTAAATATTCTTTTACTGCTTTCTGGTTATTTTTAATAACTTCTAAAGAAATTTTTCCCAATTCTTTTGTATCTGAAAGAGAAGATAGATTGTTATCTAAAACATATTTTTTTACACCTAAATCTTTTTCAATAAGGAGTTCCATTAATTTTTGTCCTGTCTGTCTTGTTATTTTGTTGTCTTTTATTAATTCCATTACTTCAATTAAATGCTTTGAGATAAAAGTTTCATCTAATTCTTTTTTATTATAATTTAAAACTCTTGTAACTTCTCTTCTTATCCATTCAGAAGCAAAAACTGGATTTATTTTATTGGAGACAGATGATTCTAATAAGGATGCAAGTTCAAAATCATTGCTTATTACTTCTGCGTCTTCTTTTTTTATTTTGTATTCTTCTTGATATCTTAATGATTTTTCTTTTGGCAATTCTGGAAGTTCATTTTTTGTTTTTTCAATTAATTCTTTTGTGACATCAACTGGAACTAAATCTGGATCAATAATATAACCATAATCTGCTTCTTCTTCTTTTGATCTCTGAAATAAAGTTATTCCTTTTTCTGAATCCCAGCCTCTTGTTTCTCTTTTAGTTACTGGCTTATTTTCTTTAATTAATTCTTTATGTCTTTGTATTTCATAATTTATTGCTCTTTCAATTTCTTTAAATCCATTAATATTTTTTATTTCAACTCTTTCATATGGCTTAATACTTACATTTGCATCTGCTTTTATAATTCCTGTTTTAATGTTAAATATTTTTAGATAATTTAATATTGTCAATAATTTTTTTAGAAATTCTCTTGCTTCTTCTGGAGAACTCATGTCTGGTTCTGTAACTATTTCACATAATGGAGTGCCAGATCTATTATAATCTACTAATACAGTTGATCCCTGATGGATTAATGCTGCCGGATCTTCTTCTATATGGATTCTACTTATTTTTATTTCCTTATTTGTTAAACTTAATTTTCCATTGTTTCCCAAAGGTATTTCATATTGGGTTATCTGATAATTTTTAGACATATCTGGATAAAAATAAATTTTTCTTGAAAATATAAGTTCTGGAGATATTTCACAGTTTAATGCCAAGCATAGTTTTAATGCATACTCAAATGCTTTTTTATTTAAAACTGGTTTTGATCCTGGTAAACCAACACAAATATCGCAAGTATGACTGTTTGGACTTGCATCTTCTGATATTTTACATGAGCAAAATAATTTACTCTCAGTGTTGAGACCTACGTGAATTTCCAAACCTATCATTTCTTCCATAAATTTGGATTATTAACCTTACTTTTAAAACTTTTTGAATTTATAATTATTTGATAAGTTTTATATATTCCTAAATTTTAGAATAAATAATGAAAAAAGAGAACATTTCTTTAATTTTAGTTGTTGCTTTAATTTTAGGGGTTTTTGGTTCAATTGAAGTTTATAATGGGTTTGAATATACTGGGCTTCAAACTGGGAAACCGGATTTACAAGCAAACTCAATATGGATTACAAAAGCTGCAAAGGATGATATTTTTGAAAATAATTTATTTAATTTGAGAATATGCAATTCAGGAATTTCAGATCTTGTTTCAGATTATAAATTAAAACTGATTGATGTGAATAATCCAAGAAGATTTGCTATTGTAGATGGAAAACCAATAAATATTGGATTATGTAAAACTTTTTTAGTTAAATTCGAGGATTTGGATTTATATAATAAAAAGAATATAAATTTAAAATTAATCGCAGATAATGAAAACAGAATAGATGAAATGAATGAAAATGATAATATTAATTATGGTTTATTTAGTCTTGTTGATTTTGCACCAAACCTTAAAACAAAAGGTTTTGATGTAAGCGGTTATGATTTTTATAATATGAAAGTAAATGCTGAAGTATGCAATATTCCAGGAAATGCAAAGGTTGATACAAAGACGTCTATCAATGTTGATTTTACTATAAATGGAGTTAAAAGAACAGTAGTTGTTAATGAAAGCATAAAATCTCATGATTGTTTAATTGTATCTTCTCCAAAATTAGCAGAATTTGCCATTTCTAAAAATAAAATATTAAATATCCATGTGATTGCGAACCCGGATAGATTACTAAGCGAAAGAAGTTATAATGACAATACTTTCAGTTCAAGTATAAATTTGGGGAATTAAAAAAGCTTATATAATAAAGATTCTATTTAAAAATGAATGATAGAGGTGATATTTCCTGAAGGTTCTGATTTAAAATTCAGAAATTTCTCTGAGAAATTTGATAATGTAAATAAAATCTGGATTGATGTTGTTAATCCTACAAAAGAAGAACTGATTCATCTTGAAGAAAATTTTAATATTCCATCAAATGTAATAGAAGAAAGCAAGTCTTTAAGAAAAAGGCCAAATTTAAGGATTTATGACAAATTCCTGTTCCTAGTTGCTTATGGATTAAGATACCATGACAATAAGCTTAAACATTATGATATTAATTTTATTTTTGATAAAAAACATTTAATAACAATCCATAAAGAACCTATTGAAACTTTCCAAAATTTGAAAAAAGAAAAAAATAGGATTGTAAATGCAATGAATGGCGGACTTGACCATCTTTTACATACATTATTAGATACAGAAGTTGATAATTATATAAAAGAAATTGAAAAAGCATTTCAGGAACTAAATGAGATTGAAGAAATAATACTTAAAAGACCAGACCAACCAGAAATAAAAAAATTATTTGTAATCAGAAGATCTTTATTAAATGTTAAGAATGTAATTTCTTATCAAAGAGAAGTTTTGAATAATTTAATAAGCAATGCAGACCAATTTATCAGGAAAGATACACACACTTATTTTAGGGATGTTTATGACCATATATTAATTACTATTGATTTACTTGAAGAATCTAAAGAAACTGCATCTAATATTTTAGAGATGTATTTATCTTCAATTTCAAATAAGCTAAATGAAGTTATGAAAGTTTTAACTATAATTGCAACTATTATTTTACCATTGACTTTAATATCAGGTATTTATGGAATGAATTTTAAATATATGCCTGAGATTAACTGGAAATATGGTTATTTCTTTTCTTTAGGATTAATGGCTGTTATTGGATTTAGTATGATTATTTATTTTAGAAGAAAAAAATGGCTTTAAGAGATATAATTACTATCTTTACAATAAACTCTTTTTAATTTTGGTAATGGAAACATTTTTAAGAGCTTATTTGTTGCAATTTTCTTATGGGCCCATGGTCTAGCGGCTAAATATCTTAGAAAGTTCTAGGATATTCTGCTAATGACGACACCCTTACAATAGGCTAGGTGACGAAATCGTTATTTGGTTATAAGTTAGGTGTAAGTCCCCAGTTCGATTCTGGGTGGGCCCACCATTCATTTAAAAAAATAGCTGCAATCAAGAAAACCTACCCCTTTTTGTTCATAGGAATGAATAATTTTAGAAAGTTTATATTATTTTCTATCATTTTAAAATAATTTTAGTTTTTTATTCAAAAAATCTCTAGTTATTTCTGGTGTTTTATCTAATTCTTCTTTAAAAGTTCTGCTTAATTCTGTTATTTTAACTAATCTTTTTTTACCATTTAGAAAATCACCTCTTTTATATTCAATATCTTTTCTTTTATAGATTGAGATATTATCATCAGTTTTTGTTTTAATCCACTTTCTTTTCTCTAAAAATCTTTCTGCTTCAATTTGTGTGGTTGATACCATATTTTCATAAAATTTGTGCTTTATATAAATTTTATTATTTAATGGTGGTGTCTTATGTCGTAATTAGTTTTATATATCCTTAAAATATATTAAGATTATGCAAGGCAAAATATTCTTATCTGGTGGTGGTGATGAAAAGAAATCTTTTTTTATAGATGAATTATTTACTCATTCAGTAAAAAATATACTTTATATTCCTCTGGCTTGGACTTCTGATAATGAATATAAAAACTGTTTAAAATGGTTCAAAAAATGTATGGCCCAACATAAATTCTCAAATATTACCATGCTTACTGATTTGAATAAAAAGATCGATTTAAATAAGTTTTCAGCAATATACATTGGCGGCGGGAATTCTTTTAAGCTTCTTAAATTATTCAGATCTTCTGGTTTTGATAAAAAATTAATATCATTCAATAAAAATGGGGGTATAGTATATGGAGGCTCTGCTGGAGCTATTATCTTAGGTAAAAATATATCAACATCAAGATTATGCAAATTTCCTGATAATAATGAAGTCAACCTCAAAGATCTTAATGGCTTAGATTTAATTTTTAATAATGATCTACAATGCCATTTTGAAGAGAATCAGTTGAATGAACATATTAATTATGTAAAAAAAATAAAAGAAATATTATAGCAATACCTGAAGGTTCTGGTCTTTTACTAGATAAATATGGAATACATGTAATAGGAAATGATGGTGTTACACATATTACTTCAGATAAAGTAAAAAAGTATAATCATAGTGATATAATTAAATTCTAGTACTATCCTTTAATTCAGTAGCAATAGGACCAATATGCTCTGCAACAACATTATAAAGTTTTGGTATAGTAATCTCAAGGATAGTTTCCTTTAATTGTCCTGAACAATAATTATTAATGTTAGATATAGATTTTTTAAGGCCTGAATAAAATTTACTAAAGCTTTTTATACTTTAGATTATGTTAGAACTTAATGACAAAAGATGAAGATGCAAAGATCACACAAGTTAATCTTAGAATTAAAGATAATGACCAATTTTATGCAAATGAAACAACAATAAATTTTGGGCCATTAGAATTTGTTTTAGATTTTAGATGTGCAACACATGTACAGGATGCATCAAATTTGAGGGCTATTACAATGAACCATAATGTTATTATTCTTACTCCATTTCATGCCAAAAGTTTTGCTGATGTCTTAAATAAAGCAGTAAAAGATTATGAAGATAAATTTGGAGAGATTAAAAAACCAACTGAATTAAAAAAAGCTGAGGACATGATTAAGAAAGAACAGAAGAAAATAGAGACTAAAGAAAAAAATGCTAAAAAAGAAGATAATGATATGTATTATGGATAGTTATTGATTATTCTTGTTGAATATTAGCTGTTTTAATATTTTTCTTAAATTTCATTACAAAAACCTTTAAATAATCAAGTTTGTGTGCTTTTTTATAATTGCGCGAGTAGTATAGTGGCCTAGTATTCGACGTTGCCAACGTTGAGACCCGGGTTCAAATTAGATTAAGTTTATTGCTTAGTTTATGATTTTCCCGGCTCGCGCATTCTTTTCTCAATATTGCTTTGAACTAAATTAATATACATACCTTTCTATATATTGTTTATAATTTTTAATCACATAGCAAGAATATTTATGAAGAATTAACGCAATGCCAAAAACTGTATGAAGAACTAAAAAGAAAAACTGAACAAGTGATGATACTAAAGTCTTTAATGTGATTTAAGTTAGATAAAAGATTTTAAGACCGACATTATTCCAGTTTTCCAACTAAGTTACCTAATTTTGAAAATTATAAAAAAAATAGGAATTTAATTAGTATCTATTATATTGGTCTTCCAACAAGCACGTAATCAGAATTTGTATCATAACCTTTAATCATTATATGAATTATTCCAGAATTTTCTAAATCTATGATACATTCTTCATTACTGGTTGGCAAATTTGGGCGGCAATCATATTCACTTAAAGTTGGAGGGCTTAACTTTCTTATATATAAGTCTGAATCTCCACTTCCTGACAATGTGAAAATATAACTTCCTGAAGAAAGTGCTGGAGTTTGATATCTTTTTTCTCCAGACTTCAATACATTTCCACTTTCTCTTATCCCTGCCCAGGTCTGAGGTTCTTCTGGTATATTGTCTCTTGGAACTTCAATTATATTTCTGTTTCCTCCTATTTGAACAGGAATATTTCCTTTTGGCAGCAAATCAGTTAATTTCAATAGCCTGCCTAACATAAATATAGATGAAAACTTTATTTTATTTTTTAAACCTATTCCACTAATTGATATTTTTTTTGTGTTTAATGCATTTTGAAAATCTTCTGCTATATTTTCAGAATTAATCATTTCATTTATTATTTCTTCTGAAGCATAAACTTCAATTGATGGATTTTCATTTTTTCTTTCATCTATATTTTTTACTTTATTCTCTTCTGTGACTATGCTAAATACTGAACCTTTTTCATTGTCAGAGGGCATATAAAAATTAATTTTTTCATTTTCTAATATTGTGGATAATTCTTTAGGCAAATCTTGTCCTATTGCTTCTTTTAAAAATGTGAAATTTTCAGGAATTTTTTCTTCATACTCTAAATTCTTAACTTCAGCAGGAGGATTGTATAAACTAATGCTTGAAATTAAAAAGATAATTCCAAGTAAAATGATTATTGCTATTGTAATTAGGAATAAATTTAATTTTTTCATATAATCTTCTTTTTTCTAAGCTATAAAAGTTTTCCTATTTTAAAATTTACCAAAAATATTTACTTTAATATATTATATAGAGTATAAATAATGATTAAAAAAGAAATAAACAATTTTTAAATAGTTCTCTGGTTATTATCTCTTCTTTTTAATTATAGTCAACCAACAAGATAATTAGATTTTTTGAAAGTTGTTGTTGACTGGACATTAAACCACTTTTAACCTAAGAATTTATGTGGTTTATTATATCTTAAAAATATATGGGGGCGGAAAATGAGAAAAGAAGAAAGACAGAAACAATTGCTTATGAAAATGAAGAGAATTGAATATTGGCAAAGATATGGTGAACTGCCTACAAATAAAGACCTATTTTAGAAATAATTAGATTTTTGCTGACAATTACTAAAACTTACTATACTCTATATAAGTTAAGCTTTTAAGTAATTTTAGGCATATTTCTTTTATGTTAATCTTATACAGAAATAAAATTTCAAACCATACAAATAAGGTAGAATATGTGCTGAAACTGCTTGGTTTGGATTATGAATATAAGAAGATGGATTTTAAAGACTTGAAAAGCCGAGATTATTTAAAACTGCATCCTGCAGGAAAAATTCCGGTTATTGATGATGAAGGTTTTATTCTTTTTGAAAGCAATGCAATATCCAAATACCTATGCAATAAAGTGGAAAGTGAACTTTATCCTGCAAATTTACAAGAAAGAGCCATAATAGACCAATGGATTGATATTGCCTCTATACATTTAGATAATGCAACCTCAGATATTGCTTTCTACAGGCTTTTGGCCAAATCTATGAATGTTGAAATAAGTGAAAATGCAATAAATGAAGGTTTAAAGGCTTTAGATAGGTTCTTGCCGATATTAAACAGCCAATTAGAAAAGAACAGGTATCTTGCATCTGATGAATTGACTTTGGCTGATATAAACTTACTTTCTATTCTAGAATATGCAGAAAGTTCCAAAATTGATTTATCTAAATATAAATCACTTAAAAAATGGCTGGAAGAGTTGCAAAATATGGAATTTTTTAAACAAATACATAAATGATTATCTGCATTGCAGGAATTCTTCTACTCCTTCCTTTTGGATACGTTTACATTTTTGATTATTGTCATTTATCCAATTTGTTATTGTAGCATATTTATTATCAACATCAAGCATTATTTCTTTCAATATTTTCCTATTTTCAGTATACCATTTGTGGCTGGTCAATACGCCTTCTTTATTTGAAACTTTCTCTTCGCATACAGTATATGTCTTTCCTTCTATTTGATAATTTTCTATTATCCCAATTATTTCAAATTTTATTTCTCCATAATCATTAGAACCAGGGTTGCACCAGTTGTATATCTTTGTTTCTTCTGTACTTGTTACAGGGCTTACATTTTCTTCTGTTTCTTTATCTTGTGTGTTTTTTTGTATTTCATTATTATTTTTAATAGGTTCTTGTTTATTTCCACAAGATACTAAAAGTACACTAATTAGAAACATAGATATAATTATGAGATATTTTTTATTCATTTATCTGGCCTCACTTATTTCTGTTTTAGATTGTTAATTTAAATATTTTTCTATAATCTTTCCAGCATTGTTACTACTGAACAAAATTGACTAAACTTATTAAATCCTTTAAAATTAAATTTTTCATGAGATCTAATCTTGCAAGGTATGAAAAAGAGCTTAAAGTAATGTTCTATAAGATTACTGCGTTATTGGTCATACCATTTATATTGGGCACTATTGGGTATGCAGTTACTAAAAATGTTTCGTTAACAGATGCATTTGTACTTACAATTGAGAGTGTTTCTTTTTTAAGTGACAGGCAACAAGGTCCTGCATTTGTTGTCCAAACTTTATTAATTATTATTGGTTTAGTTACTTTTTCAACAGCCTTAGCTGAATTAGTTGGTTTTGTAGTTGAGGGAAAGTTTAAAAGATATTTTAAGGAGGCAAAACATATGGATACTTTAAAAAAATTAAATAATCATATAATAATCTGTGGAGGCGGAAGAGTTGGTGAATCCATTGCAGATGGCTTAAAAAGATTAAAAGAAAAATTTGTAATTATAGATAAGAACCATGGTATTATAAATCATTTAGAAAATAAAGGCTATAGTGTAATAGAAGCAGATGCAATGCATGAAGAGATATTGGAAGAAGCAGGAATTAAAAAAGCTAAATCTTTAATTGTTGTTTTTGGAGAGACTGAAAGAAATGTCCTTTTAACTTTAACTGCAAAAGAGATGAATCCAGATCTTTTGATTTATGCCAGAAGCGATAGTGAGGAATATAATAAAATGCTTAAAAAAGCAGGTGCTATATTTGTCATATCCCCAGAATTAAATTGTGCACAACAAATTTTGGAGAGGATTAATAAAAAAATTTGATAAATTGGGTTACCGAAAAATATATAAACTACTGAGGGGCAAATTTTTGATATTAACTCATTTGGAGGTAAAAAGTGATTGCAATAAATGAATATTTAAAAGATATAAGTGTTTTAGGTGGAGTTCAAGAAGATTTTTCATTATTTGCTAAACCTAAATCATGGCTTGAGAATGAAGGCGAAGAGGAAGATGAAGAGGAAGATGAAGACCTTGACGTTGATGAAGATGAAGAAGAGGAAGATGAAACTGAAGTTGATGATGGAGATGAAAGCGGAGTTGATGAGGGAGAATAATTCCCTAATTATTTTTTTTAAATTAAATTTTCTATTATTTTTGCAATAATTTCTTCAGGCATTACTTTTATTAAAAAATTTATAGAGAATCTTTCCGGGTAAATCTTTATATTTCCATTTTTAATTTCTTCAGCTAAAAATTCTGGATTAGTATTTTCTAAAGTTTCTCCTATTAATAGAAAAAATATTTTTGTTTGTGCATCTTCTTTATCTTCTTTTGAAGTTAATAAATTGCTTATTATGCTACTTATCTGATTATTTGATAATATTGAAAAGACTTCATCTTGTGAGATTTCTAAATTGTCTCCTATTTTGATGTTTTTTACATTTCTGAATGTTTCTTTTCGTATAACAATTGTGATTTTATCTTTTGAATTTTTGTCTATTTTCAATAAATCCTCTTTTTTTATTATGTTATAATCTGAATTATACGAGCTAATTTTTATTCCAAATAATGCTTCTTCTCCTATGATTATATACTTTTCTTCCTCTTGCAACTGTTCTGAAAAATCCATAATATCCATTGCGAGAAAACCCAATGTAACAGGCATTAATAACAGGATTATATTGAGCCATACTGAAAATGTAAATACAGATGAAACAAATTTTAATTTTATCCATTTATACAATAAAATATAGATTAATATTGGTAAGAATAATATTAAAAATGTTATTAATGTAGGTATTGAAATAAATACAAAAGATAATATCGATAATATTGATATTATTAAAAATAATAGCCATGATTTACTAATTTTAGAAAATTCCATAATAAATTAAATTATTTGTTTTATTTAAAAGAATTGTTATTTTTTATTCTTTACTGAAATACTTATTATTTAATTTTGAAAATGTTGTTATTACTATGACAACTATAATTGTTATAAAAATTGAGTATATTAATTTAGCACTTATTTTATCTGGGGTTCCAAAAATTTGTTTAAATATTGACTCTATTGTGGAATTCCAGGCAAGAGCGGCTACTAAACTAAATGCGCCAATTATGAATATAAACATCTGATTTAATACTTCCTTTCTCATAGAATTATTAATTGTTTTAATTTTAAATAATTATAAAATATAGAATGAATAAGATATATGCTTATGATTAATTATCAAATTCTTTTGCTACCTGTAATAAAACTCCTTCTTTTAAATGATCTGATACAAGCATCATTCCTATTGGTAAACTATTTTCAAATCCAACAGGGATATTTATGTGTGGCAAGCCTGCTAAATTAGGGCCAACTGTCATAATATCTATCATATAATTTTCCATAATTGATAATTTAGAAATATCATTAAATTTTATTGGTAATATTGGCACTGTTGGAGATAATAATGTGTCAACTTTTTTGAAAACTTTTTTATATTCTTCTATGATCAAAGTTCTTACTTTTGCCGCTTTTATATAATATGCATCTCTAAATCCAGACATTCTTGCAAAAGTCCCAAGCATTATTCTTCTTTTTGCTTCTTTGCCAAAATTATTAGATCTTACATTAGTAAAATATTCATCAAAGTTTCCTTTTAATTCTTCATATGCACCATATCTCATTCCACAGAATTTTGCCAGATTTGAAGATGCTTCTGCTGTTGCAGTTAAATAATAAGTTGGTATACCATATTTTATTGGAATCTTAAGAGAAATTTCTTCTGTTTTTGCTCCAAATTTTTCTAACTTATTAATTGCTTCCTGAATTTTTTTGTTTACTTTCTTATCTACTCCTTCTCCAAAAGCTTCTTTTATTATTCCAATTTTTAAATTTTTAATATCTTTTTTTAAATATTGAGTATAATCTTCTGTTTTTTGATTTAAACTTGTGCTATCTTTAATATCGTGACCTGATATAACACTAAGTAAAAGTGCTGAGTCATAAACATTTTTAGACATTGGACCTATTTTATCTAATGAGTTTCCATAATCTATTAAACCGTAACGTGAAATTCTCCCATATGTCGGACATAAACCAAATACTCCACAAAAAGATGCAGGATTTACAATTGAACCTCCTGTTGATTCTCCAAATGATAGATGTGGAAATGAAGCTTTTTGTGTTAAACCTGCTCCTCCTCCAGAAGAACCTCCTGTTGATCTTTCTTTGTCAAATGGATTTAAAGGTATTTTGAAGCCTAAACCGACGTTTGTAGAAAATCCACCAAAACCAAATTCATCCTGGGCAGTTTTTCCAATTATTATTGCTCCTTCATCTATTGCCTTTTGAACTGCAGTAGCATTGAATAATGGTTTGTAATCCTTTAATATCTTTGAACCAGCAGTAGATTCAACATCTTTTACACAAATACTATCTTTAATTGAAATTGGAAGTCCAGATAAACGACCATTCGGATTTTTTTTAACTGTTTCTGCTTGTTTTATTGCCAAATCTTCTGATACTGTATTTAAGTAATTATATTCTTTGTTTATTTTTTTACATTCTTCTAAAACTTTATGTGTATGTTCTATTATATCTATTTCTTTATTTTGCACTTTTTTTATAAAGTCTATTGCTTTCATATTACATCTCCATAGAAAGTTACAAACCAGATAGCTTCACTAGGAACACTTACAGACCTACCGAATGGAAACAAACTAACCACAAACTTTGCTTCACCTATAGTTTTAGCTCCGTGAAAGTCAGTAAATGCTTTATCTGATCCACCAAAATCCTCTATAACTTTATTTATTGCATAATTATTACTAATCCAAGGAGCCCAGGCTAATAAAATTAATATTAAACTAGAAATTAATAAAATAATTTTATTCTTTTTTTTCATCTAAATTTACCTCAAAGAAATTTAATTTTCCTTTTATTTTAATTGGGTTCTGTAACTTTTCTATATTTTCTAGAATATAACCATAAGTTGGTAATTTCTTAGGCTCTGCCAAAAGATGTTTGTCTAAATCTTTGTTAAATTCTTCTAATGTGTTATAAACTTTTAGTCCTGTAATTTCTGCTTTTCCAACAATTGCACCTGTTACCAATCTTTCTTTTTCTAATTTAAATTTTTCAATCATAGAATCCATAAAATTATTTGATGCATGTATTAGAAATTCTCCCCTGAAATCAGATTTCCATGTCCTTGTTTCTATTGTTTTCTTTTTATTTAATATTAATTCTGGTACTGGCTGTTTCATTGATAGTGCTTTCATAGTGCTTTTGGTCCTAAAAAATAATTATTTTTTTTATGCTTGCTATTTTTTAATATTTCCTCAACTGGAACTGATTCTTTTGCATTATCTTCTCTTAATACATTTTTTAATTCTATTGGATGAAAACTTGGCTTAACTTTGCTTGTATTTAGTTCATCTAATTCTGAAAATGCTGATAATATATTTTTAAAATCATCTGTAAATTGGGTTATTTCCTCTTCTGAAAGACTTAATCTTGCATTCTTGGCAACTTTAATTTATTAATTCTCTATTAATTTCCATGAAATTGTAATGGGCTCTATGTTTATAAAAATTGTGAAATAGTGTAATTGTTCGGGTGAAAGCTTTAAATTCTTTTGGGTTATATTTTAATTGTGGTATCAAACGAAATTTGTGTCGAGGTTCTTCCTATTTTTGGTTTAGATAAATCTGAAAATCCCCATGATTATATTATACTTCCGAGTAAAAAACATGGTTCTAGAAATTATCCAGATTTAATGGTTTCTAAACATAGGCTGGGATTAAGTGAAAAAGTTAAAGCTGTTGGAAGTGAGCTTAAATTCTCTTTGGAAGATTTTGCAATGGAATTTGATGGAAAAAATTATATAAATACACTTAATTGGAGAGATGCTTTGACTTTAAATCTAAATTTAGGTAATATTAATTTAAATTTAAGGAGATTTGTAGATTTTCTACATTTGTTATATAAAGGATCTGAAGGAAAAGAAAAAGTTTATGATCCTACTGGCTGGCAACTTAGAAGAGAAGAAATTTGGTCAATATATAATGAGATAGCTGGAAGGGGTGAAAAACGTATTAGAGGAGAATATATTGATGCAAGTTATTGTCACGATCCGGAAGATTATCATAATTTGGTTATTGCTGAACATTACCTTTACAAAGGAAATTTTTCTACAGAAAAAACCTATAAACTGAAATTTAATTTTTCAAGGGGTACAAAATTTTTTGATATGTTTAGTGCGGATGTATATGGTTTTCCTACCAAAGAAGAAGATTCTGGCATTATAAATGGAACATATGTAATTGATCCCAATAATGGAACTGCTACCTTATTTTCTACAGGATCTTCTAATCGTTTAGGTGGAACGACAAATATAATTAATTGTAGTTACTCTAAATGTGTTGTTTCAAGTTTAAACATTGGAATACGTCCTGTAAAATTATATAATGGTGAAATATTAGAACAAACTAATTTTCTTTCTTCTTTAGTAAAATTTGAATAATTATATTTTGCTGTCCCAACCATTAATCCGTTTTCTCTTTCAAATACCGGGATTCTGTTTGTATAATCTCTAAGGTAAGTTTCTAAATTGCCTTTATTATTTTTTTCATAAATAAAAGACAAATTAAAAGCATTTTTCTTTTTAACAAACCCATCTTCAGTTTCTGTAAAATAAAATAATGTTTCATTTAGAAATCTTTCAATATCTGAATAAACATTGTACATTCCATAGCTTAATGCTAAGCTAAATACTAAATGCTTTGTTGAAAATTTAAATTGCAACATTGGAAACCTTTGTAAATTCATAGTTTTATTTAAATCTTAGAGTTTAAATAATCAAATGTTGATTTTTTATTCTTATTTTCATTATTTTTGAATAATCTTTATTTATATTTGTAAATTTTACATAATTTTGATAAAATATTCTTTTAATTGGAATTATTTTTATACTAATCATTTATTTTTTCTATAAAATTTTAATAATCCTTTTTAATTTTAAACTTTAATATTAATCCATGTCTTTGGAAAATAAATTGGAATTTTTACAAAACTTTGAAAGGAGAAAATCTTATCATTATCTTGATGTTGAACCTTTCACTACAACACCCCAAATGATTGATACTACTTATGATATAATTTCAAAATACAGAAAATGTGAAATTAATGCAGCTGTTGACATTTATCAATGGATTTATGATAATATTGGCACTGAGGGATTGGGATTAAGGACTGATGACGGTGCTAGAGGTTTGTGGAGGGTTGATTATAGATACAAAAATGCAAGAGAGACATTTGAACTAACTTGCGGACTTTGTGTTGATACTGCAATATTATACGCAACAATGGCTAAAATTGCAGGCTTTAGATCAGGATTAGCTGATATTAGAAGACATGCTTATAAAAATGGGAAAGTTAATCATATGTGTGCCTGGATTGAACATGACAATACTTATATTTTGGTCGATCCTTCAATAGGTTCAGGCTTTGATATTCCGCACAAAGATTTTTTATTATTTGATGATTATAAATCCATAGAATTTTATAATAATTATTGTATAAATTTTAATCAAGCAAACTGGGATCTGTTTTCTCAATATGATTCTTCTATTGCCAGAATTTCAAGCAATAATATAAGTTTTCCATCATTTAATAATCAAAATGCTGTAAAGGGTTTATTGTTGTTTTCATTTTTAGCTTTAAGCTTGGGATTATCTGCGTACTTATACCAATTTAAGGATGAAGCTTTTAGAATTTACAGGAATAATATTAATTATATTCAAGATATGTTTGATTCTAAAGAGGATGTGAATGGTTGTTTAGAAACAGTTAAAGTGCCAATCCGAACACAAGGAGAAATACATAGCGGTTCAATAAAAGTGCCAATCCGAACACAAGAATAAAATTAAAGATTTAATCCTAAATTTACTGAGGATCTTCTTTCTATTCCTGTTGAGTCTTCACTTACAGAACCTTCTAAAGAAAAATAAAGTGTATTAAAGTTTTGCCTTAAATTTCCTCTTAATCCTAGTCTATCGCCTAAAGTAGCACTTAGATCAATAGTTGTTGATGGTGCAAGACTAATTGCAGCTATAAAATCCATATATCTTATCATTGATTTTTCCGGAAGGCTTAATCTATCTAAACCTAAACCTGCACCCAGCCTTAATCCATCTTGAAGTAACTTGTAAATGCCTCCGCCCAAATAAGCATGAAAATTTTCTTTTTCTCCTGCTTTTTCTGCTGAAAATTTTCCTAAAAAATATATGTTATTAATTAAATTATAACCTAAAGCAATTCCTATATTCTGTGCTTCTTTATTTTCATTAGTCAAAGCTTTTGTAACTGGATCTTTTGTATTGAAATTATAGCCAATACTCAAGGTTAATGCTTCTATTGGTATTGCAAGATTACCTCCTATATTATAAAAATTTGAATTTTCACTGTTTGTATTTAATTTAGATAAGTCTGCATATGCCTCTAATGCTAAATCCCTTTCTGAATGTTCCAGTTTAATACCAAAAGAATTGGTTTTTATATTATCTGCATTTTTTAGTTTATAATTTGTCCTGTTATAACCTAGTGATGTTTTTGTTTCGGCTGCTGCTTTAATAGGCATTAATGACAATAGTCCTAATAATAATGCTGTTCTTATTTTCATAGTTTTAATAAATTAGCAGGATTTTTAAGCTTTTCTATATATAACTACTTTTAAGTTGTATCAATATTATCAATTATCTTAATTAATTCATTTGAGCGTTTTGCTATATCTGAATCTGAACTTCCAGAAGTGTCTATATAATAATCACATTCTTTTTTAAATTTCATTTCTTCTTTGTAAACTTTAATTCTTTCTTCTATATCTTTGTCGCCTCTTTGTTTTAATCTTTCAATTAATGTTTCTATATCTTCTGGAGCGAAGAAAAAATATTTTGCTTTTATTCCTGAGTTCTTGAACTTTTTAGCTCCTTTATAGTCTATTATTTTTATTACATCATAACCTTCTTCTATTTTTGAAAATGAATCTTTTCCTGTCCCGTAATAATTGCCATAGACTTTTGAATATTCAATAAATTTATTTTGTTTTATTAAATTTTTAAATTCTTCTTCAGAAACAAAGAAATAATCTATGCCATTTATTTCTCTAGGCCTTTTTTCCCTTGTTGTATATGAAATAGCTCTTAAAATATTTTTTTTATTTTTTAAAATATAATTAATTATTACAGTTTTGCCTGAAGCTGTAGGACCTATTACAAAAAATATATTTCCTTTTTTCATTTAAATATCCATTATAGTTTTTCCTGTATTCACAATTAAAATTTTAGAATTTTTTGGAATCTTATTTTTCATTTGTAATAATAAAGCTAAGCCACTTATACCGGATGGTTCACAATTTATACTTTGCTTTCTTGCTATATCCATAGCTTTTTCTAAGAATTCCTCTTTTAGGTTGTACACAGAACTCATTTTACCAGTAATGCCAGTAAATCTATAATATTTAATCCATTGTTTTGAGTAGTTTGCAAATGGCAAGAACGGTGCATATAATTTTTCTGCTTTACTCTTTGGATTAATTGTTGTAGCCCCCAAGACAGAGGTTTTTTTAAGTATTTCATAATTTCCTTTAAATCTTGGATCTTTTGATTTATAATTTAATTCTTTTTTTATAATATTTAAAATATTTTCATATAATTGGCCTGTACCAAATGGAACAAAAATATAATCTGCATCACTATTTATTATTTCATAACTCATCCAATCATAAAATCTTACTGTAAGATCATAAGCTTCATTTGAAGTTACATCAAAACCATCTTTATTTTTTGTAAAATTTAAAATATCTTCCCAGTTTAATATTTTATTTCCTAATTTTATTAAGAATATTTTACATCCAATTTTTCTTAAATAATCTATTTTTTCTTTTTTTGTTGATATATCCATTAATACATTTAAATCTGGAAGATTATATTTTTTTAACTGATTTTGTATTGCTAATGCTGCTGAACCAGAACTTAATATTGATAATTTTGGAAGTTTTTTGATTGCTCCTCCTTTTTTTGCTAATAAAAATTGTTTGTAAGTAACAACCATTTCCCACGCCATTCTATCTTTATGAGTGCCTGTTGGATTAACTGATTCATCTTTTAACCATACATTAGAAAAATCAGGGATTTTTATCTGATAAGTTGGAGTTGCCGGAAATTTTGGATTATCTGGTGGAAATTCCGGCTTATTTGGATCATTTTCTGATGGTATTATTATTGAGTTTAGAATTTTTTCTTCTCTTTTTGTCAAACCCATACATTATTGATGTTTAAATTATTTATAAAAGTTTTTAATATTATTATTTTTATTTTAAATATGAAATATACCCTCTCTTATTAACCAATTATCAGGATGTATTTTTTACAATATTCATGAAATTAACTTATTATTTAAATTTGACTTAGCTACTTTAATATAGTGTTTTAATTAACTAAAAGTATAAAAATAGATTAATTACTGGAATTTTGATTATTAAATGGAAAAATATAAGACAGATTTCATTCAATTTTTATTAAATAATAATATGTAGAAAATATTTTTTTAACAAAAATATATCGAAGAGCCAGACCATGAAAATAACATCGTAAAAATCTATCAACCGAAGATTAAAGAGAATCCTAAGAAGAGAAGATTTAAAAAAGGCACAAGAATTTTTGGATAAGGGAAGAAAATATTTTCCTTTGTTTATTTAATCTATAAAATAATAAGAAGATAGAATGCTTATTTATTGGATATAAAACAAAAAAATAATTATAACATCTTACTCATATAAGACCCATCTTTAGAATAACCAAGTTTTGTATAATATTGACGTACACCAATTCCAGATATAACCAATAATTTATCACAATGCCATTCTTCTTTTGCAATTTTTTCAGCTTCTTCCATTAATAATTTGCCATAACCTTTGTGTTGTATTAATCCAGCTTCTCCTATAGGTGTTGCTTGTCCGTAAACATGCAATTCACGAACACCTGCAGAACTGTTAGTTATTTCTGGCCTAAATGGCTTGTAAGGTTTTCTTAATCTGCAGAAACCAATTAATATATTATTTTTAGCATCAACAACACTAATGAAAACTTCTTTTCCATTGCTTGAATCATAATATTGTTTTTTAATTTCAATAGAATTATAATCAATTTTTCTTCCCATAGATTCTTTGCACCTTATACATATACATTTTATATTTTTTTCTTTAACTTTTTCAGCTACTATTTGCCTTAGATTTGTATTCATAACTCCATCATGAATTACTGTACTTGGAATGTCTCTATTTACACGCATTACTCTACAATATTCAGGAACAAATCTTTTTCCTTCTGCAATTATTTCTGCTGCTTCTTCTGTATTTAATGGTTTAAATTCGCCTTTTTGATATTGTAAATATAAAGGTGTTCCTGGCATTACTAAACATGGATAAATCTTTAAAGAATCAGGTTTATAATCGTCATTTGTAAAGAGGACACTAAACATTTCTATGTCTTCTTCTTTTGTTGTGTTTGGTAAACCAGGCATAATATGTAATGTAATTTTTAAAAAAGAATCTTTCAATAATTGTATTGCTTCTTTTGTATCATCTAAAGTATGTCCACGATTAGTAATTTTTAATACATTTTCTTTTAAAGTTTGTATTCCTAATTCAACTCTTGTAGTTCCTAGTTTTAAAATTTCATTTATTTCATCTTCTTTGCACCAATCAGGCTTAGTTTCTATAACTAAAGCTGTAGAGCGTATACGTGCTGTTTCATTTCTTAATTGCTCTTTTTCTAAATTAGATTCTTTTTTTAATTTCAATAATTTTTCATGTATTCTTTTAGTTCTTTCTTTATCTTTTATTGATCCTGGCAATTCGTAAAATTCCTTAAACTTTGTGAAATTAAATTTATTATTTTCAAAAAACATTTCTGAGAAATCATTCATTGCTTTTAATGTATAAATAATAACTTCTTCCTGATATTCTTTTGGAAAGCTACAGAAAGTCCCGCCCTGGATTATAACTTCTGTTTTATCTGGAATTTGATTTAGTAATGTATATTGTTCTAATCTATTGAAAACTATTAAATAAGAATCGTAATTTGACCTTATAGCCCGCATAGTTGATGGCTCATTTCCAGTATAGCTTTGAGGAACTTCACCAAATATTGAACTTGGACCGCCAGGACAAAAAGTGCATTTTCCATGTTTGCAAGAGATTGGTTTTGTCATTACTGCTAATGGTGCTACACCTGAAAGAGTTCTTACTGGCTTTGTTATTAAATAAGATTTGTAAAATTCTTTTTGTTTTTCATTTAATTCTTCTAATATTTCTATATTTGTAGGCATTTTAGAAAGCTTGTATTTTTTTGCTAAGTCTTTCTTTAATTTTTCTAAGTCAATCCCAGGTTTTATTTTTGCTATTAGTTCTTGTATCCTTTCTTTCATATATTTCATTTATTGGAAAATTTTATATACCTTTTCACTTTTATTGCTTAATTTTACTTCAAAATGACAAATATCACTACAACACTGCCCTATCTTCCCTTTGATAATATTCAAGATTCTTTAGTTTATTCTATCTTACATGATATTCCTACGATTCCTCTAATCAAAGGTGAAAATCTTATAGAAATTGTATTAGAAAGACCTGGAAATATGGCTTGCTTAAATAATTTTAAAAAAGAAATGAGTGAAAAGAAAAAATCTGCACTTTCCATTTATTTTCCTGATCCTGTTACTTTAATAGAAAATTATAAACTTAGTGCGAATCAATCCTTAGATAAAGTCAGATTGCATGTACAAAATTCAATAAATGGACTTAATTTAGAAAAAATATATCTTTTTCTGGATGTTTCACAATCATTAAAATATAAAAAGTTAAATTCTAAAATTCCTGGTTCTTGGAGAGATCTGCTTTCTAGAATAGATAAACCTTCTTCTGTAGACGAATTAGTTTATGGAATACATATCAGGGGCAATATTGAAGAACATTGGAATTTAATGCTTGATCCAAATTTTGATATTATTTCCTTTGATGTTGTAAAGAATGATATGCCTTTTGCATTAGATAATGCTTGCTTAAAGGAAAAATATTCTAATTGGAGAAATTCTGGCAATTTTAGTTATGGTGTTGTACAAGCAAGAGAAAATATTGGGATTACTTATCAAGATAATTTAGAACTTTTTAGACGAGAAGATATGATCCATGCATCTGGTCTGGAAACTCTTGATCCTGCTTTATGTTATAAAATTCTTAATCATTTAAATAATCTGAAAGAAAAGATTAAGTGAATTAAACTAATTTTATTAATTATTTATTGGTTTAGTTTACAGCCCAAAAAAAACGTAAAGCATTATACTATAAAAAACAAAAAATTAGAAGAGCCAGTCTTTTATTTTATCCAAGAAACTCTTTCTTTTATCTTCTTTTTCTTCAAGCAAGCAGTTTTCTTCATAGCCTTCTGAAGTGTAATCAGACCAAGTTCCATCATTGCAAAACTTAATATTTTTATTTGCATTATTGCACTGAAATTTATTTTCAGAACATGCCATTGATTCGCAAACTTCTGTATAATCATCCCTAAATGGACCAACCAATACTCCAAAGCCATTGCATAACCTATATTGGTCATTTTCTGTATCGCAAGAAAGTTCTCCAGGATTACATTCTTTATTTATATTACAAAAAATTTCATACATATCATTCTGCATCCACTGATTATTTTCACACATTACAAGTTCTTTTGTTTCTATATTGCATTTGAATTCATTATTAGCACATCTTGTATTTGCCTGATTTGCAGATAAAGTAATTGGAATGTCTGATTGTATATTGCCATTTGTTGTTGTGCAATTCTCACTATCTTTGCATTCTTCATCTCTCATATCGATTTTACCATCGCAATCATTATCTTTATTATCATTGCATATTTCCTTTATATGAACATTTTCACATCCGCCTGCACCACAACCACCAATTATCTGACCTAAATTATCTGGACGTATATTTGGATTTGTATCATCACAATCTTTTGTTCCGCAATCATAATCTATGCTAAAACCATCGCCATCATTGTCAGTACAAGTTCTTGTAGCATTAGTACAACTACCAAAAGAACAAGAAATGCATGGCTTTGCAGATATTAAATAATTTTTTCTCTCATTATCACAATAATATTCCTTTATTTCGCATCTTGTACCTGAACATGATTCTGTTTCGAATCCATCCTTGTAACAGTTATCAGTATATATTTGTCTTTCTCCATTATTGTTCATTTCAACTTTTTCCTGAACTTTTGCATTTGGAGATTCTGGTCCTGCACATATTCTTGTATTGTTTTCTTCTACACATGCACCATTTGAACAAGAATTACATTTAGTATTTTTAGATTGGTGAACTTGATTATAAGAACCTTGGCTGCAATAGTATTCTTTTATTTCGCAATTATTGCCTGAACATGAAGCTACTCCAAAACCGTCTTTATAACAAGTATCAATATATCTTTCTTTTTCATTGCTATTGTTAGATGTTATTTCTACTTTTTCCTGAATATTTAATTTAGTAGATATTGGACCCTGGCATTCTTTTACAGGAGTCAAACTATCGAGGCAAATGCCATTTGAGCATGAATTACATTTTACCTGATTGCTTTGCCAAGGAGCATCTGTTGGATTGCTTTGGAAATCTAATTTACATGTAAATTCTTCAACATAACAATCTGTCCCAGAACATCCTGAAGAAGCATCTGTTCCAAGTTTATAACATGCATCTTCTTTTGCACCCTGTATTATTGCTCCTGAATCCCATCTTCTATATTTGAAACTTACAGAAGATTTTTTTGTTATATCATTACCATCTGAATCCAAACAATAGATAAATTCGTTAGAAGGATAACTTTTGCAAGTTCCTTCAATACAATATAAATTTGCACCTGGATTGCATTTTTCATCTCCTTCTGACTGAAAATTACAAGTATTTCCTTCCTGTGCATTTGTATTAAAAGCAAAAACAGAACTTATAGAGATTATAAAAATAATTACAGTAATAATAAATTTCATTTAACCACCTATCAGTCGAGAATTAAATTTTTTTGTTTTGGTCTGTTTATTATTGGAATTTTAATTAATTTTTTTTTAATTGGATTTCCATTTAATGCATATTCAAAATATTTATTTCTGCATGGATTGCCCTTTGTTGCATATAACTTAAGTTCACCTGGCTTTGCTATAACTGAAGTTAATGTAATATCTTCAATTTTTGGATTATGTTTGCATATCCTGCTATTTTCTTTATGAGATTTTAAAATAGATAATATTAAATCTTTGCTAATTTCTTTTCCTTCAGTGGCTTCTTTAATAAGATTAAGTCTTTGATATGAATTTTTACTTGCTAAATCGCATTTTGTAAGATTGTTTGATAAATAATGGTTTGTATGAGCAAAAATTTCATTTTTTATTTCTCTAATTTCATAGTTAGTTGGTGTTGTTTCTATATTATATACTTTATTTCTATCTATAATTATATGATTATATCCAGAAGCTCTATTCTTGGTTTTAATTACTTTCAAAACTTCATTAATATTTCTGCATTCTAGTATTTCTCTTGCAATAAAATTCTTTGGAACTCCTATTTTTACTTTATGATAATTTAATGAATTAATGCTTTGTACTAAACCATATGAATTTAGACTAACTGAGGAACCTGCAAGCAATCCTGGAAATATTACACTTAGAAATGATACTTTTTTTAATTTACATTTTAGTATTGCTACTTCATTCTTATATTCTTCTCTAAAATCTTCATTATGGTAAAGATTTACTTCATCTTTTGTTTTATGTATTATAGATGTACATTTTTCTGGAGGATTATCCCATAATTCTTCCATATTTAATAAAAATAAGTCTTCAAATGACTGATTAGAACCATCTGCCATGCCCTTCATTTCATTTATTAAATTAGGGGAATATTTATTTGCGTATGGTAAACATTTCATGAATTTGGTATCTAAATCTAAATTATAAAGCAAATTTTCCTTGTGTGGTATTTTTACGGCTTTTTTAATCCCATTTTTTAGAGCTGCGCCTATTTGTAACCCTACTTCGTAGTAGTTTCCTGAAACCTGTATTAATTTAACTTTAGCCATATTTTTACCAAGTACTCTTTATTTATAATAGTTTTTGTTTTATTTAGAAATATAGCTAAAAATATATTATCGAACTTATATTATTTTTAATATGCCTTTAATAAAATTTATGACAAATTTAGATAATTTTTAAAAATGTAAAATCAGCAAAGTATATTAAGAGACTAAATGATTTATAAAATAGTTTAGAATGAATAAATGGATTTTAATTATTCTGGTATTATTTGGTTTATTTATATTAGCTGGACTAATTTCACTTTTGTTATTTGACGGAAAAAAAGTTGGTATTGGAAATGGAATTGCAATTATATCTATAAGTGGTGTAATATCTACTAATGGAAATGGTGAAAGTTTTTTGATGGGGGATTTAGGTGCTTCTTCTACTATTATAGTCCAACAAATAAAAGATGTTGAAGATGATCCTTATGTTAAAGGAATTATATTTGAAATTGATAGTCCTGGAGGTACAGTTGTTGCTTCACAAGAAATTGCTGATGCTGTTAAATCATTAGATAAACCAAATTATGCTGTAATCAGGGAAGTTGGAGCTTCTGGCGGATATTGGGTTGCCAGTTCGACTGACAAAATAATTGCTTCTCCAATGAGTATAACTGGAAGCATTGGTGTTTTAGGAAGTTATTTGCAATTTAACCAATTGTTTGAAAAATATGGAATAGAATATGAAAGATTTATTGGCGGAAAATATAAAGACTTAGGATCGCCGTATAAAGAAACTACAAATGAGGAAAGAGAATTATTGCAGAAAAAAATTAATGTTATTCATGAATATTTTATAAAAGAAGTAGCTCAGAATCGCAAAATCGACGTATCGAAGATTCGTGAGATTGCTACTGGAGAATTTTATCTTGGGAGTGAAGCTAAAGAATTTGGATTAATTGATGAATTTGGAAACAGGGAAACTGCTGTTGAATTAATGAAAAAAGAATTGAATATAACTGAAGCAGATGTATTTGAAGTAAGAAGAGAAATTGGATTTTTTGAATTATTTGGTGGACTTGTTTCTTATAATTTTGGAAGGGGATTTGCTTCACAAATAAGTAAGATTGATTTAGAAAATAGGTTTAAGATAAGTATATAGATTTAAATTCTTTTTTCTCTTTTAAAAATTATGGATGAGTCAGTTAAATTTCATATAGATTATCTCTGCGAGGATTTGGATGGTGCTAAAGATAGTGTTCTTATTTATGGTGATCCTGAAATGAGTAATAGTATTCTGAATGGGGTTTATAAAAAATTAAAAACTAATAACGAATATCTATGCACTTGGCATGATGCAGATAATATTAATGAGCCCATGGATTTTTTTAAACCCATATTAAAAGAGATATATAAAAAAGAATACCAAAAAATTATAAATGAGAACTGGTTTAAACAAGGAGATTTTGGAATTGCAAGCTTATGCATAAAGGAAAGTCTGCCTAAAATAAATAAACTGCCAATTATTTTTATTGACGGTATTGAAAAGTTGTTTTTTAAAATAGATTTTGGGCATTTAGATAAATTACAGCTTATAAATTTATTTTCTTTGGGTAATCAGCCGCTGCCTAATGGATTTGGAGATTGTTTAAGAGGCGAACTTCACCAAACAAATAGTGCTATTTTTTATGGAATAGTAAGTGATAGTTCTGGAATTGAATATCTGGCAACTTTAGGAAATTATGAATATTTATTTTATCAAGATAATTTTAGGCAAGTAAATATATCGTAGTATTTAACTTTAGAAGATGTAAAAACTGAATTTGAAAAACTAAATACCTTATTGGTTGACTATACTGTAAAATTACTTATTGTTTTATTTTCAATTGTCTGATTTGTAATCGATTTATTTGAAAGAGTATCTATGCTTTTTTCTATTTTATCTTCACTGAAATTCAAGAATTTTTTAAATGTATCTGGATTCTCTATGAAGAACAATAATAATAATATTAACAAAACAGCAATTAAAATCTTTTTAATCATAGAATATTTAGTATTTTATTTTATTTAAATGTTTTTAAAGCTTATAAAAAATATTCCAAAACTCTTTTAAAGTTTTAATACCTTATTTATTTGTAGGCTAGGCTGGGTGTTTAGGCCGCACCTGTAACTGTAAACGGTCTTTAGCAGAGCTGAAGCTTGGAAGGCGGCATGATTATTTTGCTAAGTCTTGGCAACTACAAGGATATTCTGTCCTGATTGGTTGTCATGATTGCGAAGGGTGTGAGGCCAGGAATGGAGCAACACTAAGCAATTATGTCAATGCTTTTAGGGGCGCGGGATTGAGGAATGGCCGGGGTTAAACTTAGTAGGATAGTTGTGTCCACTTTCAGGCATGCCTACGTTCAATTTTAACTAAAAATGATGCACCAAATTTTAATAGAAAAAATTAAAGACAAGCCGCCATTAGATAGACTGGATAATGGTTTTGTCCTGCATTTTATAAATGAATTTTTTAAAAGAAGCAATACTTTAAAAATTAAATGTGAAAATGAAACATTAAAAGAGAGAGAAATAAAGAAAATTGTTAAAGAAGTAAGAAATGAACTTAATAAAATATATGGGCAATTCTGGAAAGTAAAGAAAGTGAAATTAAATTTAAATTATGATATTCACCAATCTACATTTGAAAGAAAGGAATTTTATCATGCATTATATGAAAAATTGTTTAGTATAACTGGAAAACCTAAAACAGTATTAGATATTGGTGCTGGATTAAATCCTCTAAGTTATGGTTTAATTGGAAATGATGTTTTTTATTATGTTAATGAACTGACAAAAGAAGATTGTAATTTAATTGAGGAATATTTAAAAAAAAATAAATTTAAATTTGAGATCTTACAAGGTGATGTTCTTGAAATAAAAGAATTTCCTGAAGTTGATGTATGTTTTTTATTTAAAATATTGGATTCTTTGGATCTAAGAGACCATAAAACCAGTGAGAATTTAATTAATAAAATAAAAGCTAATTATTTAATTGTAAGTTTTGCAAGTGTAACAACTAAAAATAGAGGAATGAATTATCCTAGAAGGGGATGGTTTGAGCAGATGCTTAAAAGATTAGGATACAAGTTTAATAAACTGGAATTTGTAAATGAAATTTTTTATGTTATTAAAAAATGATTAGTTTCTGTATACAAAAAAATTATATAACTAAAATTATTAATTAAGAAAGTGTATAATCTAAACAATTTGTATTTTTGTTCCTAAACTTTGGCCTGGCAAACCTGTTTCAAACTGGATTCTTACTTTTCCTTTATTTCCATGAAGATTTGTTATTTCTCCTTTTATTTCCTTTCCTGCTGTAGATTTCCAAGTTACTTTTTTATTTATTAAAGATCTAGCTTTTTCTGCATTTTCAATACCGTTTACTCTTGCTATCATCTGGTATTTTTTCTGTGTTCTTACGCCTCTTCTGAAGCTTGTTATTAATCCTTCCATAAAATTAGAAAATCTGAATTATTTATAAAGTTTTGGTTAATCCGTATTTTCAGAACTGCCATAAATTGGTTTTTGCATGGACAATTTTTTGTTATGTATTCTTTTCTGCATTTCTTTATAATCGTTATGTTCTACTGGGAAATATAAACTGAAAGTGGTCCCTTTTCCTTCTTTACTTTTAACTTCAAGATAACCATGAATATTCATTAGTGTATGCTCTGTTAATGATAAACCTATTCCTCTGAATGATTCATCTGCATCTGATTTTGTTGAAAAACCTTTTCTGAATATTTGAGGTAAATTTTCTTTACTTATGCCATATCCTTGATCTGTAACTGAGACTCTTATAAAAGGAGTTCCAATTCTATATAAGATTGCATTTTCTCCTAATTTTTTTGGATCTTCAAGACTTACAATTTTTGATTTTAGAGTAACAGGTAATCTTCCTTCAACTTTCTTATCTCCTGCTTTATAATAACTTTCTCCTGCATTTTTTATGTAATTAGCTAATTCTAGAAATATTAATTCATCTGCATTTGCTATTTCTATACTATCTGTAAAATCTTCAAATCTCAAGTCTATTACTGGATCCAAATTTGCATTTTTTGCTAAAATCTCTAGAGTATTGAGTAATGGCATTTTTTCATGTACAGTTGAGTTTACAATTAATCTATTTATTCCATCTGCAACAAGTTCTGCATATTTATTCAATACTATTGCTCTTTCTGCATATTGTTCAACTAAACTAGTATTACTTACATTAGCTCTTATATTTTCAAGTGCGCTTTCTAAATGATTGCGAGTGCCGTTAATATCATGATTTTGTTTTCTATGGAGTAAATCTGATAGGGTTGCAGTTTCAATTAAATTCCTTGGACTTAATGTATAAATATTTTCTTCTACCATTTTTACCACTATTTAGTAGCATTTATTATTATATAAAGCTTTCTATATATTAAATTTAAACATTAATTAGAATAAAAGCTTTTCTTAACTATAAAATATAATCTATAACTTCTGTAGGGTAATAAAAAGTAAGATTTATATTTGTTTAGTTTTTAGTAATCTTATGCCAAAAACACCTTACGACGGATTTAAAGAAAAATATGTAATTTTAAGAACTGACAGTGGGTTTCAAACTGGTTTATTGATTAGGATAGATTTAGATGTTGCAGTATTAAATCCTTCTATAATGTCTTATGACGCAGGGTTAATTTCATATCTACAAATTGCTGAAACTGATAATATCGTACCTTATTTAAGTATAAAAGGGGTGAGGGTACTTGATGGTGGAAAAGGTTATATGTCTCGTTTAGTTAACGATTCTTTAATCGGGTGCAGGTTTAGTGTACAAATGAGACTGCAAGAATTAAGATCAAAGGGAATAGGAGATAAAAATATTGAAGCTTCATTAGAAAGATTTCTTTCTAGTTTTTCTGATGTCTAATAACTAAATTCTATGAATTAATGTTTCGAAAACTATATAAATTATTACATCTAACTATTTTAAGAGCCTGGCATAGAGAAATACTCAACAGAGCTTACGATACAACTATCAAGGCGAGGATACTTGAGAGTTAGTGTCAGGCAACAATCAAAATCAAAAAATAAGGACAAAGTTATTGATCACTTTCATTTATTATGGTATTTTCCATAAAGGGGGAATAAATATATTGGCAGGTATTATTTAGGCTAATTTAGTTAGTTTATGTGAAATCTGTTTTAAAGTGTAAAGCTTTGTTCTTAGGGAATTAATGGTGAAGAAAAATGGGAAAGGTAAGTCCTGTATCAACAAAATATGTAATAGATGCTGAAATTCATATCGAAGGAGTGGTTGAAAAACCTGATGTCATAGGTGCTATATTTGGTCAGACAGAAGGATTTTTAGGCCAAGACTTAGAACTAAGAGAACTTCAGAGATCTGGAAAAGTAGGCAGAATAGAAGTTAATTTAGATGTTTCTAATGGCAAAAGTGCAGGTCATATAATCATACCTTGCAGTCTTGACAAAGCTGAAACTGCTATTATTGGTGCTTCTTTAGAAACTATTGAAAGAATTGGACCTTGTAATGCAAAAGTTAAAATTCTTAAAATTCAAGACTTAAGAGTTAGTAAAAGAAACTTTGTAATAACAAGAGCAAAGGAATTGTTAAATGAACTTCAATCAAGTGTTCTTCCAGACAGTCAAGAAATAACTAATGAAGTAATGCAGGCTGTTAGAATGTCTGAAATAGGTGAATGGGGCATAGATAAATTTCCAGCTGGTCCTGATGTAGATACTTCTGATGAAATATTTGTTGTTGAAGGAAGAGCAGATGTACTAAACTTGCTAAAAAATGGGTTTAAAAATGTAGTTGGATTAAATGGAACAAACATTCCTGAAAGCATAAAAGACTTATGCAGGCAAAAAACTGTAACTGCTTTTGTTGATGGAGACAGAGGTGGGGATGTGATTTTGAAATCTCTACTTGACTCTACAGAAATCGATTATATTACCAAAGCTGCTCCTGGAAAAGAAGTTGAAGAATTAACTAAGAAAGAAATCCATATTGCTTTAAGGGCAAGAGTTGCTGCTGAACAATTTAGGTTTGATGTTGATGGAAGCAGAAGACCACAACAAATAAGAGCAAATAATATGAGAAGGCCTTTGGAAGACAGAGAGTATAAACAACAAGACAGACAAGATACAAGAGAGTATAGGCCGCAGGAAGGGAATAGAGACAATCGTCAATATAGACCATCGCAGACTAAAACTGAAGTTGATCCTAAAAACAAGGCAAGCTTCAAGAATTTACTTGATGACCTTGTTGGAACAAGAGGGGCTTATATTATAGACAAGGATTTTAATATTCTTGGAAAAGTCCCTACAATGGAATTGGAAGCAACATTAAAAGGAATTTCAGGAGCATTTGCTGTTATATTTGATGGAAGCGTAAAAGTAATCAGTTGAAGTTAGTCAATTTCTTTTGATGCCCCACTCCGTCAGCAGACGGATTTGCCAGCAGGCAAACCCTTGGGGTGGGGAGGTTCACTTTTTTTAATGATAAATGAAATTCGTAGACTTGGTAATGGATTATCAAATAGACAAATGTTTAATATATTTGGTGGAATGTTTTTGGGTGCAGTAGCCCCTGTTGTTTATGCCAGGTATGCAATATTTAATAATTTAAATGGTGAGCCTTATCAAGAAATCAATGCATGGGTAATTTCAACTGTTACAACTGCATTGGCTTTTCCTTTAAATGTCTATTCTATTACACTTGGAACTGCAGTAGGAATGACATCAGCTGTATTTTTAGACGCTGAACAACGAAATAAACAAAATAAATTAGAAGAAATTATAGAGTAAATTAGAGGATAAATTTAGAGTTGATATTAAATAATGAAATGGTAGATGAAGAACGAGTAAAAAATGAATTATCTGATGTTGTCTATTTTATGAATCGAGTCTTTGGTTTAGAATGCACATTATCTGAAATCTTTGCATTGAGAAATTATGTTATAAATAGTTTAGAGCTTAATGCTTCTTGTAAAAGAGGAGAAAATTATGTAAACCCAACTATAGAAGCTGCGATTAGATTATTGTTGGATTACTATCAAATTGATTTTTGGGATTTGTGGCCGAAGAGAAGAGATGGTGCTCATATTTTTACAATTCGCGGATTTGCAGATATAGTTGCTGACAAGCAAGATCCTTTTAAAGTTTCAAAAGAATTTAAAGAATATCTAAGAATAATACAAAGAAATTCATATTTCCCTTAAATTTAGAAATCTTTTTAAGTTACTTAATATTGAAAAAATACAGGTATGAAATATAAACTTAATTTAGGAAGAAAAGAGATTATAGTGCTTGCATTGGTTCTTATTATAATTTTAATATTCTTAATTATTCTGGGTGCTCCGAAAAATTGTGGAACTGATGAAAGTTGTTTTAATACAAAATCTTCCCAATGTGATAAAGTAAAGGCAACACTTAATAGGGAAGGTAATCAATTATATTATAATATTCTTGGAGAAAAAAATGATAATTGTGTTGTAAGGGTTACTATGAAAAAGGTTTCTGAAGCCCAACAAATAGAGTTAAAACAAGCTTTAGAAGGCAAAAATATGGATTGCAGCATTCCTATGAATTTGATAAGAGAAAAAAATATTAATTCAATAAGCAATATCTATGATTATTGTACTGGTTCTTTAAAAGAAGCATTTTTAGATATAACTTTACAAAAATTATATGAGTTAGTCATTAAGAATATAGGAACATTAGCTTCTGGATTACAGCAGGTTTTGAATCAGAGCAGCACTATATAACAATATGCTGTGAGAATTAATGAAATCTAAGTTATATGTTTGTTTTAACAACTTTCCTTTCTTCTTCTAAAACTCTGAATAATTCTTTAGCATTAAAATTAAAGACTTTTGCTATGAATAAATCTGGAAATGATTGAATTCTTGTATTATAAATTGTTACAGAATCATTATAGAATTCTCTTCTATCTGATAATTCATTTTCTAATCCTGTAATCCTATTCTGCAATTTTAAAAAATTCTCATTTGCTCTTAACTTTGGATATTTTTCTGATACTGCAAATATTGTTTTTAATGAAGAAGAAATTGCATTGTCTACTTTTGCTTTTTCTGATAAAGAACTGGAATTAATTAATGAGGTTCTTTCTTTTGTTATTTCTAAAAGCAGAGATTTTTCATGTTTCATATAGCCTTTTACAGTTTCCACTAAATTTGGTATTTCCTCTGATCTTTGTTTTAATAAAACATCAATATTTGACCAAGATTTTGAAATGTTATTTTTTAAGCTAATTAAACTGTTAAATATTATAATAATATAAATAATTAAGATAGTCAATAATATCAGGAAAATAGTTAATAATACTGAAGCCATGTATGAAAAAGTTTAAGTAAATATTTAAGCTTATCTAGAGAAAAAGAATAATGAAATGAAGGTTAAAATTATTCCTATACATAAAAGTATTATTGCTTCACGCTTGTATTTCTTTATGACTTCAGTTTCATGTTTGGAAGAGATATAATAAACACTATTGAAATCACCTCTTTGTATCATTATGTCATTTGAGTTTTCTACAGAACTTTCCTCTTCTACTAGGGGATTGTCTGCTGCAGTTCCTAAAATGTATAATTTATCTTTTTGTTTTAATATATATTCTGTAAACTTTAATCTTTTATTTACTCCAAGAAAATTTTCTAAGGAAATATTTTTTTCTTTTAAAAATTGTTTAATATTTTCTGAAGTATCTTTTTCAGATTCAGTTTGATATGTTTTATTTAAATCAATATGTGCTTTATTTGGGTCTATAAGAACCTGACCTGTTTCATCTTTTAGATAGAATTTATTGTTGCTTGTATCTTTTTTAATTAATATCCATTTCCTGTTTTTTCCAGAACTTCGATATTCTTCAATTGTGTAGGAATAGAAAACACAATTTGTATTTGTAAATGGACTCTTTATTATTTCTTTATTAAAAGGAATTACTTCTCCAAATATTTCAACTAAACCCATTGCAATTGATCTTATTTTTGATGTGGGGGTATTTTCAATCAATCTTTTAATTTTAAGTTGATAAAATCCTGTATATGTAATAAATAAACCTGTTATTCCCCAAATTATAGGCCAAATTACATTTACCATAATCCCTTAATATCTAACTAATTAATATTATTTCCTTATTGAAAATCCCTTAAGAAAAGTTTATATACCTTATATTTTCTCATATTTTTATGGTAAATCTAAGAGTAGCAAGATGTTATAGAAGATTAGAAAGGCCTTATACTAGAAAATCAAAATATAAGAAGAAAGGATATATCAAGGCTTTTCCACATCATAAAATTAGTGGTTTTGAAATGGGTGACAAGACTAAATTATATGGTTATAAAGTCAAGTTAGTTTCCAACGGTTCTTATCAGATAAGACATAATGCACTGGAATCAGCAAGAATGGTTATTAATAGGAATTTACAAGAAGTTCTAGGCAATAATTATTTTTTAAGATTAAATGTTTACCCCCATCATGCATTAAGAGAAAATAAGATGCTTGGTGGAGCTCATGCAGATAGGTTGCAAAGTGGTATGGCACATTCATTTGGTAAAGTTTCTGGAACTGCTGCACAAGTTATGGTAGGAAATCCTATTTTTACAGTTTGGGTAGATAAAGAAAATATTGACAAGGCTAAAGAAGCTTTACAAACTGCTAATCCAAGATTACCTGGAAATAAATGTCTTATTGAAATTGAGACTAATACTAAATCTTTGAAATAAATCTCTAATTGCTTTTTATTCTATTATTTTAAGAAAGATTTAATAATATCTTAGTTATTAGTTTAAATAAAGAGGTGTAAAATTTAATGAGAGATTCCCCCATTGTATGGTTTTCTGAGATTACAAAGAATAATCTTCCTTTAGTTGGAGGTAAAGGAGAAAACTTAGGAATTATGTATAATTTGAAATTGCCAGTGCCTCCTGGATTTGTTGTAACAGCGCCAGCTTACAAATATTTTGTTGAGACTACTGGAATTCAAAATAAAATTTTAAATGTTGTAAAGAATTTAGATGTTGAAGATACTGCTAAATTGCAGCAGGCTTCTGAACAAATACAGGAAATAATTCTGGATGCACAAATGCCTATTGAGATAAAAAAGGCTATAGTAGAAGCTTATGAAGATATGAATGTTGATCAGGCAATAAATAAAGTAATTGGTCATGATGTTTTAAATAGTTTTATCAAAACTGGAAGAGAATTACCTTTTGTTGCTGTTAGAAGTTCAGCTACTGCAGAAGATTTACCAAGCGCATCTTTTGCGGGCCAGCAAGCAACTTATTTAAATGTAAAAGGAAAAGATGAATTAGTTTTGGCTGTACAAAAATGCTGGGCTTCTTTATTTACTGCAAGAGCAATTTATTATAGGGTTAAAAATAATTATCCGCATGATAAAGTATACATTGCTGTTGTTGTGCAAAAAATGGTAAACAGTGAAAAAAGTGGAGTAATGTTTTCTATTAATCCTGCAACAAATAATGAAAGTGAAATTATGATAGAAGGTGCATTTGGTTTGGGAGAAACTGTTGTTGGCGGGGAGATAACACCTGATACTTACATCGTTGATAAACTGACAATGGGAATAAAGTCTAAGAAAGTTGCAAGACAGGAATATGGTTTATTTAGAGATAAATTTACTGGAAAAAATATCAGAAATAATTTAAGTGAAAATGAAGGAAGCAGACAGAAATTAAGTGAAGAAGAGATTATCGGACTTGCGAAATACGGTAAGGCGTTAGAGGATTATTATGGAAAACCAATGGATTCTGAATGGGCAACTGAAAATGGAAAAATTTACCTAGTACAGACAAGACCTGTTACGACACTAAAACATAATAAGAAAGATGAGAATGTACAAACTATAGAAAATAATTCTGAAAAATTACTGGAAGGAATGGGTGCAAGTCCTGGCGTTGGAATTGGTAAAGTAAAAATTGTGTTAAATATGGATGAACTAAATAAAATAGAACTTGGAGATGTTTTAGTAACAAGAATGACAACACCAGATTTTGTTTCTGTTATGAGAAAAGCTTCTGCTATTGTCACTGATGAAGGGGGTCTGACTTCCCATGCATCGATTGTAAGTAGAGAAATGGGAATCCCATGTATTGTCGGAACTGAAAAGGCAACAAAAATATTGCACGATGGTGACTTGATAACTGTGGATGGAACAAGCGGTATTGTTTACAAAGGTCAAAATAATATTAATATACAACAAAATAGTATAGTACAAACCCAAGCTCAGAATAGTTCTAGTTTAAATGACGATGTAAGCGATAATAATCTTGTTACTGGTACCAAAATTTACATGAATTTAGGAGAACCTGATAAAATTGATGATTATGGTAAACTACCTTTTGATGGTATTGGATTAATGAGAATAGAATTTATTATTACAGAGAGTGTAGGAAAACATCCTTTGTATATGATACAAACAGGACAACAACAAGAATATATTGATAAATTATCTAATGGAATAGAAAAAGTTGCAAGAGATATTTCTCCCAGGCCAATAATTGTAAGATTTTCAGATTTTAAAACAAATGAATATAAAAATTTGCAGGGTGGAGAACAATTTGAACCTCATGAAGAAAATCCTTTAATTGGTTGGCGTGGAGTTTCAAGATATGTATCACCAGATTTTATTGAGGCATTTAAATTAGAATTAAAAGCTATAAAAAAATGTAGAGATCAAGGATTAAAAAATGTTTATGTAATGTTGCCTTTTGTAAGAACTACTTTAGAAGTTATAAAATGTCTTGATATTTTAAAAAGTGAAGGTTTAGTTAAATCAAATGACTTTGGAATTTATTTAATGGCTGAAGTTCCTGCAATTGCATTCATAGCTGAAGAATTTGCTGAGCTTCCTATTACCGGGGCTTCAATTGGAAGTAATGACTTAACTATGGGTGTTTTAGGGATTGACCGTGATAGTGCTAAACTTGGGAGAATGGGATATTTTGATGAAAGAAATCCTGCTGTATTAAAAGCTATAAGTAATATAATTAAAGGTTTTAGAAAACATGGTAAGACAATTGGAATTTGTGGTCAGGCTCCTAGCGAATATCCTGAAATAGTCGAATTTTTAATTAAAGAAGGAATAACAAGCATTTCAGTAAATCCTGATGTTGTAAATAAAACCAGAAAATTAGTAGCTTCTATTGAAAGAAATATTTTACTTGGCAAAATTAGAGGATTTTAATATTATTAATTAGTAGTTACAGTTAGAAAGATTTATAAACTTTTATTATCAACAATAACTATAGAAAAAAAATGTTATTAACAAAATTAATTCAAACAGGAATTTTAACATTTGGTTTAGTAGTTTCATCTGATGTAGACTCTAAAGAACTAAATATAAATGATAAGCTAAGAACTCTATGGAATTATGTATTAAATAATTCAGATATAGCTTGTGATGAATTTCAAAGAAATTGTGAAAGAAATGTTCAACCTAATAAAAAATTTGTGGTATACAGAAAGAATGTATTATTTGATGGAGAAACTATTACTTTGCAAATAAATGATGCTAATGACAGACCTTATGGAGATTATAGACCAACTTTAAATTCTGATATGAAATTTAATGGCGATGATTCTATTAGTCTTTATAAAAACAATAATGATCGTTTCTCTTGTATTTTTGGAACTCCTGTAGGTACTCACCTTTCAGCTGATCAGAAAGAATGTCTGTCTATTTTTGAGAAATTATATGATGTTGTAATTAAACCAGAAAATACTAAGAAATAATTCTAAATATAGTATATATTCAATATTCTTTAAATGTCTCAAATTATTACTTATATGGAATTCCAAAGAATTTATGCTTTAGTTTTAGGTTTTGTACTAATAACCTTAAGCTTAATTGGTTTTTATAATAATAATTTTTATGGTATAACTACAAATACGCCTCATAATATTATTTATTTAATATTCGGATTATTGGGTGTTTATTCAGGATCAAGAGGAAAGGGTTCTGGTTATAATACATTTACTGGATATATTTTTGTTTTATTTGGTATATTTGGTTTTGTAAAAGGATTCAGGGAGATATTAATTGAATATTTAAATAATAGCTTTGTTGATAGTTATTTGCATTTAGCAATTGGAATAATCTCATTATTGGTGTTTTATATTGCTAAAAAATGAAATATTCAAAGTTCTCTTATAATTTTAATTCCTTCTTTCATAGTTTGTTAAAACATATTCTTCTAATTGTGGTGATAATTCTGTTAGTGCTAATGTTGATTTTCCGCATATGAATTTTTTTCCATCTGATTTTCTATTTACTAATCCGCTTTTTGATATTATAGCATTTTCATTTATTCTTCTGCCTATTGCTTCGTATTCCAAATGTGATAAGTTAAGCGAGATTGCAGCTATTGATCTGGATTTTTCTCCTTCCATTATTTCATTTAAAGGAACAGTAAGCACCCACTTTGCTAAATAATCTATGCATCTAACTGCCACTAAATTATCTCCTTGTGTGTAATCTTCCCTTATTGTTTCTAAATCTTTTAAACTCAATTCCTTAATATTTTCAGGAGGGCTTTCTTGTGTTTCTTTAACTTGATATTTTGGACTACAAGTCAGAGATAAGTATAGTATTCCTGTTAGTCCTAAATTTCTTAATGATGTAGAAAATATTTTTTTAACAAAAATATATCGAAGAGCCAGACCATGAAAATAACATCGTAAAAATCTATCAACCGAAGATTAAAGAGAATCTTTATAAGCAAATATTTATAAGCTTTTCTATTGTTACTACTTTCTAGTAAGAATAAAACGAAACCTTTATAAAGAATGACATCTTACTAAATTTAGATAAAAAACAAACAAGAGGTTAAAACAAAATGGCAGAAAAACAAGAATTCAAATTAAGTGAAAATCTAGAACAATTAATACAGAATAGCAATACCGGACGCCATTTTCTAGACCAAGCAGAAAAAAATCCTAATTTGGATAATGTAAGATTAAGAAATGCTGCTACTAATGCTTATCAGAATCAAATGATGGGACATTTTGTTCCTACTGATTTTATTAACCAATTAAATGATGAAAGAACTAAATCATTTAAGGGATTAGAAGAAAATCTAGATGAAAGTACTTATAAAAGTGCTAAAGCTCATTATATTAAAGGAATGACTGATGTAAAAGAAGGATTTTATATTAATCTTTTAAAGGAAGGTATAATGCCTAAAGCTCCTGAGAAGGATGCAAAACCTGAAGAAAAAGAAGCTTACAAGAAATTATTATTTGCAAAGCAAACTGTAGATGTTGCTGAAACTATTGAAAAGTATGCTGATAAAGGCAATGTTGCTGAAGCTATTGAGGCAATGATGAGATATTCCCAAAAAATTGGCAGGCCTATATTTGATGAATCTGATTTAAGTTCATTATCAAGGCTTGCTGCGTATGGTGCGCCTCTTGCAAGAGAAAGTGAAGCTAAAATACTAAAAGATATAGCAAATTCTCATAGAATGACTGCTGCAAAAGTAATTAAAGAAGCAAGTCTTTATGGTTTAATAGAAAAAGGAATTGAAAATACTCAATATGGTAAGGCTATAGCTTTAACAGAAATGTAAAGCTGGCAAGAAATAATTTTTTATTTTTTTTAAAATGAAAGGAAAACAACTTAAGGAAAGTGAAGTTATATTAGAAAGGAATTATGAACAAGCTGACGGATTTGATGTTAAATTAATTCCACAAGATTCTTGTTACATTCAGATGTTTGTTGGTGAAAGCCTAGGCAATGGACAGCTTCAATATCCAACAATAATGACTATGTATCATAAAGATAATGAGAATGTTGTTGTTAATCCAATAATAATTAATTCTAATCCCGAATATGAAAATAATGATAAATTAGAAAATTTAGTTAGAAATCCAAAAAAACTTGCTAAAATTGTTAAAAATATGGTAAAGTCTAGCAAACCAAAGAGATAATTATAATTGTTTAATTTCTGTTTTTATTATTTTCTCATTTTTGATTATACTCTTAGTTAATTCATTTAATTTTAATACAAAGCTTTCAGCTTTATTTTGTAATTCTTCAATGTCTTTTCCTGAAATTCTTTTTAAATTTCCATGTGTTACTTCTTTTGCTTTTTTTCTTACTTCTATAAACCAATCTAAAA
>JAGWAD010000017.1 GCA_018302105.1 Candidatus Woesearchaeota archaeon | reverse complement strand
GAGCTCTAAAAATTGTAAAACAATACGAGCCGAAGTTATGGGAAGATTGCTAACCCATAACTTATTTGGTTACAATTTTAGAGACTCAGGACAGAGCCGGTGACCTTTTTTTGAAATGTTTTTAGAGAAGTTTACCTACTTAAAGCTAAATAAAAATAATTATAAAGTTAATCAATAACAAAATTTTATGGGCCTGTAGTATAACCTGGATAGAACACGTGGCTACGGTTTTATTAAGTTGAAACCATGGGATGGGGGTTCGAATCCCTCCAGGCTCGTGTTATTTTTTAAACTATTTATAAATAAACTATGTTTTATTATTCACTCCTTCATATTTTATTTAGTTTACCCTTATTGTATTGCTCCTGAGTATTATAATGATTAAACCTTTATTTAAAATCAACGTGGCTGCTGAAGACTAGCAGACTGAGTTTTAGTTTCTTCTAACCAAATACATTTTTCTAAACCTCTTAAATGAAAGAATTCTGGTTTTTTGTCTTTATTTTCTCTTCTATCTTTTGGATAATATAAAAGTATTTGCCTTACCCCTTTTCTTGTATAATAATTATAAGATGAATCAATATCAAGACCAAAAGTCATATCTGCACAACAAACTCTTTCTATAGAACCCATCTTACCTACAACAAATACTAATTCTTTTCCACCAATACTATTTGAATTGTTTAGCACACATAAACAAAAACCTGCAATAGGCATACCATAACCTGGATGATTTAGGACTGGTATTCTTGGATCTAAATCTTCATATTCCATTTATTTTTTCCTCTTATATAATTGGATTGCGTAGAATTCTGTCTTACTATATCTGTCTAATTTAAAGTATGCACGCCTATCAGACTCATCAAAACCAAGTTCAGGGACAATAATAATTCCATGATAATTACTTCTTGAGTGCACATTTGAAATAACGAAAGAATCACATGTATCTTCCAAACCTCTTTTCTTAATCTCTCCATCCACTAGATCATTGACGGTTTCCAATGGTGTTGCGGTAAAAAATACTTGCCTAGAAATAAGCAATGGTTTTCCAACTGATGTAAATTCTGCATATTGTTTTCTTCTACTAATATTTCTCATTTTGTTCCTTAATATTAATCACCTATTATTTTTGAAATATCTGCAAATTTATTCTGCATTTTAGTTATACGCTCAAGGATACTCCGTTGAGATTTAGTTATTTCTACATAAGGACTTACATTTAGTTTATACTTGCATCTTCTACAACCTTCAGAGTCTAAATATTTAAGCAATCCATCAACCAATTCGTCAAAATCTTTAGTTGATCTATGCTTGGTTTTTATAGTAGTAGTATCAACATCTAATCTACACCACCCATTGCCCTCATTGTAAATACTAATATAACCCATTTTGACTACTAAAGTGTTTGCAAACGAAATATTTAAATATTTGCTGTAAATAATTTACGACTATGGAAATAATAGAAAATTTACAAAAATTTGGATTATCAGAAAAAGAATCAAAAGTATACCTTGCATGTTTGGAATTAGGAGATTCTTTAGCTAGTGATATTTCATTAAAAAGTAATCTACCTAGAACGTTAGTATATGATCTTCTTGAAAGATTAATTGATTTAGGGATAATATCATATGCCTTAAGAAATAACATAAAATATTTCCAAGCAGCAGACCCAAAAGAATTGATAAGATTAGTAAAAGAAAAAAAAGAATCACTAATTTCAATAATGCCTGAACTACAAAAACTACAAAAAATCAAAGGAACAAAAAGACCAAAAGTAGAAGTATACGAAGGAAAAGAAGGAATGAAAACAGTAATGAATGATATACTAAGATCAAAAGTTGCAGAATTCTTAGCATATGGAAGTTCAAGATCATCATTTGAAATAATACCTGCATTCATGGAAGAATGGCACAAAGAAAGAATAAAAAAGAAAGTAGTAATGAAAATATTATACAATAATACAAAAGAAGCAAGAGAAAAAGTAAAGAAAAAACAAGAATCAATGAAACTTACAAACTATAAATTCATGTCAATAGACTTACAATCACCAACATCAACATTAATCTATTCAAACAAAGTAGTACTTCAAAATTGGACAAAAGAACCATTTGCAGTAATGATAGAAAACGAAGAAATGGCAGAAAACCAAAAAAGATACTTCAAAGAACTATGGAAGATTGGGACGAAGTAAACATTAAATCATTGGTTCTAATAAAGTTCACTTAAGCTTTTTAAGAACCACATGGTACTAGAAAAGTTTATATAGTTCTTTATACTACTATTTACATGGCTTCAAAAAAGCAAATTTTGAAAGATGTAAATGTAAATGAATTTGAAAGATCTTATGATAAATGTCTTGTATGGTTTTATGCATTTCCAAATAGTAGAATTGGCTTAAATGATCTAACAAAATATATTAATTCTTCTAAAACAGCTACTAAACTTGCTGTAGAATCTTTGATAAAAGAAACATTTTTATCTAGAGAAATAATAGGAAAATCTTGGATTTTATCAGTAAATCAACGACATCAGTATATAATTACTAAAAAAATGCCATATCATCTAAGTAAAATCTATGAATCAGGAATTATCGAAGCAGTCTATAAAGCAGTACCTCAAGCAAGAACAATTATTTTATTCGGTAGTTATAGGTGGGGGAATGATATTGAAACAAGTGATATAGACATAGCAGTTGAAACTTTAGATAATAAAGAACTTCAAATTAACCAACTTGGAACTATTGGTGCTCTTGGATACAGAAAAAATGTAATAGTTAACCTGCATATTTTTTCTAGGAATAAAATAGATTTAAATTTATTTGCTAATATTGCTAATGGGATAATTTTAGATGGATTTCTTGAGGTTAAACCATGAATGAAAGAGTGAAACATCCAGATAAGAAAAATGCTTTAAGTATACTACAAGCTGCTGAAAGAGAGATGAGTTACACTCTTAATTTGCAAATTAATGATGAATCTGCTTTTAACATCATTAGAAATATCTACGAATGTTTTCGTATGCTTGGCGATTCTCGACTAGTATCAAAAGGGTTTATTTCTCAAGACCATGTAACCCAGATAAAAGAACTTGAGAATATACCTGTAGTAACACAAAGACCAATAAGAATAATTGATACTTTAAGAAAACTTAGACACAATATTAATTATTATGGTTATATTCCAAATAAAACTGAAGCTGAAGATGCAGTCTCCATTGCAAAAAGTTGTTTTTTTCCTTTAGTAGAATTTATAAAAAATGAACTTATTGCAGATCATAAATAAAAACTGTATTTTAGAACCTCTTTTCTTTTCACTGAATTTTTAAAACAAATTATTAAGTTCTGTTAGTTAGTCTAAAACATAAATTAGATTTTCAGTAAAGTATGCACTGTCAATACATTGCCCAATTGGTATGCATAAAAAAAGGAAACAGTCTTAGATGGCTTGTTCAAACAATTAATTATTTTTTAAATGAGTGCTCGTTAATTTAATCATAAAATTATAATTGAAGAAAACTTATAATCCTAACTTTTAGATTATAATTCTATAATTTCAGGCATATTAACGGCAATATATCTTGTTTGTTCAGGAGTCATATATGTTAATTTATTCTCTAATCTTCTTAGAACATGTTGTCTATCAGTTAAATCTAAAATATTATCAGCAACTAGATTTAGTCTTTCCTTATCAATATTAATTATGGCCCTGTATAATCCATCTATCAATGGTTTAGAAGATTTATTTAAACATACAATTTCGTTTGAATAATCCTGAACTATAATTTGTATATGTCCTATGTAAATTTTATTTCTCCAGGATATTATTATACTTATAGGTTCAGGGATTAGATATTTTCTCATTGATGCTTCTTTTTCTAATAAAATTCTAGCCCAATTGTCAAAATATTGAGAGGTCATTAAAAATTATTTCCTATTTTCCTACCTTTTATTATTCCATTTTTATTTTCAAATAATATTGGATTTCCATCTAAATATGCAAGAATTTTGCTTCCACTATTTAATATTTTTTCAGCAATAGTGTAAAATATTTTGTTATCCTCCTTAAGACTTATCTTTACGCGACATTCTGTTTCTTCTAAAATTTCTTTTCTGCCTGTTTGCCCAATATAATTAATGCCTGATATACCTTCTAATAATTTTGGATCTTGTAAATTTGTATATAATCCATAAGCACTGCATTTTTTCAAATCATTTAAACTTAAATTTTCTAAACCTGCCATTTGAAACTGAATCAAGATAGATTTATAATTCTAACTATTTTAAAGAAATTGATTTTACTCTCTTTTTAATATTTTCATCATTTCTAATTAAATGTTTAATTAATTGCCTAACATCATTAAATTTTCTAGGTTTTATTACAAATATCTTATTATTTTCATTTCCAAATTGTAATCCTTTATATTTAGTTTTAAAATTTTTAACATCTTCTTTCATATCTAATGGGGGGCCAAAATATTTTTCAAGTTTATCTAATTTTTCATTTCCAACTTTATAACAAAATAAAGCTTTTTTATTCCAATTCCATCCTGAATATATAACATTAAAATTCTGATTATTTATTTCTTCAAGAATTTTTTCATAAACTTTAAGTAATTTTGTTCCTGCAACATCCTTACTTCCTTCTAATGGTATTGCTGCAATTATTAAGTCAAATCCCTCTATGCTAAATTTTCTTTCTTTAAAATATATTTCATTTTTATCTGATCTTAAAAATTCATTACAATATCCTAAAAATAAATTAAATTTTTCATAACTTAATGCAGAAGCAACATTTCTATTTGGCTGAACAGGATCTATAACAGTTAATGGGAACTTTTGATCTGTCTGAAATGTTGAATTTTTCATTATATCAATTGTTTCGCCATATTTCCAATTTCCAGCATTTTCTATAAATTTTAAAAATGAACTATAATATTTTATTAGTATTTCAATTAAATATCCTGAAAAACCCTTAATATATGTCTCAGCGCCATAACAACCAGCTGCTTTCAAAAATTGCTTTGCTAGCCTCGCATCATCACATTGATCAGAATTTAAATTTTCTCTAACCCATTTTACATGCAATGGACTTACATCTGTAATATTTTTTGCTTCTTTATAATTATTAATTTTTAAAACAGGAACTAATTCAAAATCTGTATTTTTAAATTTAATTAAAAAATAATCTCTGCTTCCATGGATTCTTTCGTATTTTTTAAATGATTTTTTAATAAATTTTTCTAATTTATCTGAAATATTTTCTTCATTATCGAATCTGATAAAAATATCAATATCATGTTTGCCTTTAAGCCATGTATTTTTTGCATAACTTCCGCCTAAAAAATAATCTGCATCTTCCAATTTTAATTTAGAAAGAAATTCTTTTACTTTTCTAGTTACTTCTAATTGTTCTTTTTTATCTGGTTTTATTTTCTTTAATATTCTTTCAAACATAGATTATTAGTTTGTTTTAGATTAATAAGGTTTGTTATAGTAACTTCATTTAATTTATTTTTTCATATAATGAATTTTCTTTTTATTAAAAAACGTAATCATTCTAAAACTTGCTGTTTATAAAATTTTACAATTAAGTGATTCAAAAATTTAATGAGATAAAATACTACAAATCAAAATCAGCGAGTCCATGGAAGTAAGACACATGGCGGTTGTGGTTCTGCTAAATATAATTCGCATGTATCCCTATAATCTTTTTCTCTTATTTCTTTACGTTTAGCTTTTAAAATATCAATTTTATCTTTTTCTATATATAAAGTTGATCTTTTATCACTTATTGGATCTTCTAAATATTTTATATCTTGTTTTTTTAGCCATTCCATAAATTCTATATCATGAATCATACTAAGATAATCACTAGTTCTTTTAAATTCTCTAGTCCATATTACCCCATATTTTACCATTCCTTCTAATTGTTCTGGATTCATGTTTCCTATTAAGAAATAAAAGTTTATAAGTATTATTGTGTTTCAAAATATTAATGAAAAATATAATTTGTTTAGGAATAGAATCAACTGCGCATACATTTGCTGTAGGAATAATAGACAGCAAGAAAAATGTTTTAGCTGATGTTAGAAATAATTATACAACTGAAAGAGGCGGAATAATTCCAATGGAGGCTGCTAAGTTTCATTTTGAAAATAAAGAGAATATTTTAAATAAAGCATTGGAAGAAGCCAAACTAAAAATCGATGATATTGATATTATTGCCTTTTCTCAAGGTCCTGGTTTATCTCCTTCTTTAATTGTAGGAAAAGATTTTGCGAAATATTTATCTATAAAATATCAAAAACCTTTAGTTGGAGTTAACCATTTATGCGGCCATTTAGAAGAAGGAAAATTTTTTACAGAAGCAAAAGATCCTGTTTTTGTTTTTGTTTCTGGAGCAAATACGCAAATAATCGCATATGAAGCAGGCAAATATAGAATATTTGGAGAAGCATTGTCTGTTGGTTTAGGAAATGCATTAGATAAATTTGGAAGAGAAGTTAATTTAGGATTTCCATCAGGATCTAAGATTGAAAAATTAGCTAAAGAGGGAAAATATGTTGAACTACCTTATGTTGTTAAAGGAATGGATGTAGAATTTTCAGGAATAGTTACTCATTGTATCCAGTTATATAAAAAAGGAATTCCAATTGAAGATTTATGTTATAGTTTACAAGAAACAGGATTTGCTATGCTAATAGAAGTAACAGAACGAGCTTTAGCACATACTGGGAAAAAAGAAGCCTTGTTAATAGGGGGTGTTGCGGCTAATCAAAGATTTATTGAAATGTTAAATATAATGTGCAAAGAAAGAAATGCAAAAGCTTATGCATGCCCATTAAAATATTCTGGTGATAATGGCATACAAATAGCAATTGCAGGATTATTGCAATATAATTCAGATTATAATGTTTATAAAACTGGAAAGGAAATTGAATCTGCAGATATTAATCCTAACTGGAGAATTGATGAATTAAAAACTCCATGGATGAAAAATTAAGTATCTAATAATGCTTCTATTTTTGGGCGATAAACCTGGACAATATCTGTAACAAATTTTATTTCTCCATTTCTATAGGCTATTATTTGATTATTTCCTGTCATAGATGTAGTTTCGAACAAAAGAGGCATTTTTTTATTATACCCTTCCAATACTGCAATAGGTTGAAAATCAGGATTACTTTGTTTCATGCCTGTATCTTTTCCAATTGATTTCATTATTTCAAAAAATTGATTTTGTTCTTGTTTTCTCTCTTCTATATATAAAAGATAAGAAGTAGAATTTGCTATATCTTCTTTAATTATATTGCTAGTTATTTCATCAAGTAAACTAACAGAATATCCTAATTCTTCAGCTTGTGATAAAACGCCTGCTACAGTAACAATGCCCATACCAAAGGGTGCACACAGTCTTAGTAAAGTATTTTCAAAATAATCACAAACTCTTAATAATTCTTCTAAATCATGATTATCAAGTTTTTTACCTAAAGGCGAAGGTGCATTATTAAGTAAACTTTCCTCAATATCTAATATTCTTTGCGCATCTATTCCTATTATTTTAGGAATATATTTGTTGAGCATTATTGATCTAACCCATGTGTTAACATTCTTTTCCTGTTCTTCTGTATAAAGTCTTGTCATTTTATTCTTCAATTCCTGTGGTTGTTATATAATTTAAAAATTTCATAAAATAAGGTGTATCTATATATTTATAAATCTTTCGCTACTTTAAAGTAACAACTTTTTACAATGAAAATATAAACTAATATATTATTTAACAATATAATTAAAATTTCTAATTAGTAAAATTATATTCAAAAAGTTACTTTGCTAAAACTTTATTCCCCCTCAATAAATCTTTATAAATAACCTGAATATTTTATACTTAGGCCGAAAAAAAGAGGGCGGAGCTCCGATTATATTTTAAGATAAGAAACTATGAATGTAATGCCCATATTCTAGCAAGTCTTATATATAATGTTAAATTTATTGTTTTTATGGATAAGTATAATGAAATTGTTGAAGAAGTAATAAAACAATCAGATATTGTAATAGAAGTATTGGATGCAAGATTTCCATATGAATCAAGGAATAAGGAAGTTGAAAAAAATATAAAGAACAGGCATAAAAAATTAATTTATGTTTTAAATAAATCTGACTTAATAGATGGATTTATTGATGACATTCAATTGGATTTTGAACCTTATGTTTTTGTTTCTTCTAAAAAAAATCTAGGAACTACAAAATTAAGGAAATTAATTATTTCATTGATAGAAAAAAAGCCTGTACAAATTGGCATAGTTGGATATCCGAATACTGGGAAATCTTCATTAATTAATGTATTAAAACAAAGAAAATCTGCGAAAACAAGTCCAAAACCAGGTTTTACAAGAGGAATGCAGAAAATAAAAATTATGGAAGGAATTTATTTATTTGATACTCCCGGAGTTATACCGCAAAGAGAAAACAATCTGATGAAACATATGTTATTAAATATTAAAGATGTTACAACTTTAAAAGATCCTGATGTAATTGTACATAGAATCATAACTGAATTTTTACATAAAGATAAAAAAGCACTTGAAACTTTATATAATATTAAAATAGAGACTTCAAATCCACAAGAAGTATTAGAAATGATTGCTTTAAAATTTAACTGGTTAGTTAAAGGTGGAAGACCTAATATCGATATAACGTCAAGACGGGTTATACAGGACTGGCAAAATGGTAAACTTAAAATTTAAGAAATTTGATATCTTATCTGATTATATTATATTTTCCAATTAGCTTGCTTTCACCATTACACATTGCAATTAAATTAAATTCATTTTCATCTTTGAAACTTGCAAGAAAATAAAAGATTGATGGGTTTTTCTTAGACAAGCATTTATCTGTATTTGAAAAATTGGTGTCATTACTGTGTGTATGCATCCCCCCTATATTATAGCCTATAGTGTTTTTTGAGCTATTATCCTGAAAATAAGTTGATGAAAATAAGGTTTTATATTGTTTTAATGCCTCAACTAAATAATTATAGTCCTTAGTTGTTTCTGTTTTATTAAGTAAATTATTTATTTTATTAATATGCTCTTTCCACCCAATATCAGAAACGCTAATGCTGCATTCGCTTTCTTCAAAGTTATATTGCATTGTGCTTTTCATTTCATCTATAATTTTATCTAAATTATATCCCTTACAATTAAACTCCTGTTTTCCATGTTTCTTAATACACTCTATCCATGCATCAATTTTGTTTATCTGCGTATCTCCAATATTTGGGTTTTGGTAAAATATTAGCCTGTTATGAAAATTAACTTCTCCGCCTTTTTCAGATCCTGTTTTTATATGTTCTAAAATTATATCTGATATTTCCTTTAATGATTCATTATTAACAAAATTCCTGATATTTTTAGCATCCCTCTCTTCTATTCTACAAATAACTTTGGCTTTTTCCCTTTTATTTTCTAATTCAGCAAAGGCGTTTCCAATATACCAACCAGCAAAAATTGCAATTATACAATAGGGGTTTAGCTTCATCAATATAAAAATTGTTCAGCATGTTTTTATAAATTTCTGGGATAAAAAATATGTTTCAAGATTACTACTAATAAGAGTTCACATAATCCTAATAAGTCTAAACTAACAGGAAAATGTTATGAAATTAATCTTAACAAAAAAGCCTAAAAGTCCAACAATGATTTATGGTTTTCCAAGTGTTGGTTTGGTAAGTACAATAACTACTAAATTCTTAATAGAACATTTGGAAGTTGAGGAAATAGGATGCATAGAATCAAAGTATTTATTGCCATTAACAGCAATACATAAATCAAAGATTGTTCATCCTATAACTATCTATTATAATAAAAAATATAATCTTTTAATATTGCAGGCATTAACAGAAGTTGCTGGTCATGAATGGGATTTAGCACAGACTTTCATGGAGTTGGGAAAGACTTTAGCAGCAAAAGAGATTATTGTAGTAGAAAGTATGCCTACTCATGAAAAAGAAGTTAATTTATATTATTATTCAACAATAAAATCAAATAAATTAAAATTAAAACCCCTGACTGAAGGAATAGTAATGGGAACTACAGCAGCATTGTTGCTTAAAGCAAAGACTCTTCCAGTTACATGCATATTTTCTGAAGCACATTCTGAATTTCCTGATTCTGAAGCAGCAGCAAAAGTTGTTGATGCATTAAATATTTATTTAGGAATAAAAATAGACTATAAACCTTTATTGGAAGAAGCGAAAAAGTTTGAAGAAAAATTAAAATTACTTAAAAGTATGATTGTAAAATCTAAGGGTGGAAATCAACAGGTTGGAGAAGAAAAACAAACTTATATTGGATAATATTTTAAATCTAATTATATATTATTATCATTGAAGTATTTAGTGTAATTTTTATTTTCGTGCAGAATTAATTAATTCTCATTGCGATTTGAATTTATTGTGCAAAGCTAGTTTTTAATTAAATCTTATATGTTACTCATCCTTTCATAGAAAGAAAAATTGTAAATTTCTTGGAGAGTATTTTTTAACTTCTGATAAGTGATTATTTTATAAAGGGAAAAGTTTTCCTAACTAAATGAAAGTAATACCTTTTGATGAACAACCTTTAGAGGCTAGATGTCTTGCTCTGGATGGTCTTTCTATGGATCATAAAGTATATCTGGGTCAAGATTCAGTAGTATTTAGAAATAATCAAACCGATCGTGCAATACATATTTATAATAAAAGTATCTCTTTTAGTAGAGTACTAACTTATGTTCAATGTGTTAATGCTGCTGCATCATGTCTAGATAGATCTCCTTTTATAGAAGATATAGAACCTGAGATTATACCTTATAAGGTAGAAGTTCGTGTCAATTTAGTTGAGGAATGTGGTGAAAATTTATTTAGCATTAAAGGAAATAGTATGAAATATATTTACACAATTAGTCCATTCATAGATGGATCTTCATTATGTTGGTCTAATTAAGCTAATAATGAACAACAGCTAACTATTGCTCGATGTTTTAACATGTTCTTTTATGATAGAATTAATGAGTTTATCCAATCTCAAAGTGGCATACATGGAGTAGATGTTAATCCTGTAAACGTAAAATTCAGAGTTGATAAAAATCAACAAAAAATATTCCTAATAATTACAGATCTTGCAAAAAATATTGGTGATGTATATAAAGTTTAATTGATTAATATTTAAAAATATAAAAACTTATGAAATATTTAAACAATACAACCTAAATATTAATCAAAAACATATTTAAATAGGAATTATTCTTAAAATTATTAGAAATGGAAATAGAATTATGTGCAGTTTCTGGATATACTCAAGTTACAAGAAATATGTCAGCCATACGTGTGGATGATGAGGTAATAATTATTGATATGGGTATGGATATAGGAATGATGGCCTTACATGAAACTGAAGAAGGAAATGGTAAATTATTATCAACAGAACAATTAATTTCAATAGGCGCAGTTCCTGATGATAAAAAAATAGAAGACTGGAAAAGCAAAGTCAAAGCAATAGTTCTTGGACACTGTCATTTAGATCATATTGCTGCTGTCCGTTATCTTGCTTCAAAATATAAATGCCCAATAATAGGCACACCTTATACAATTGAGGTATTAAAAGCTACTTTACGTGATGATGAAATTAGGCTTCCGAACAGGTTTATAAAAATTGATCCAGATTCTAAAATGAAACTTTCTGAGAATATAATTTTAGAATTTGTTACAGTAACGCATTCAACACTTCAATGTTCTATTGTTGTATTACATACTGAAATTGGAGATATTGTTTATGGCAATGATTTCAAATTTGATGCAAATCCTGTTCTTGGAAAGACAACTAATTTTTTAAGATTAAAAGAAATAGGAAATTCTGGAAAAGTAATAGCTTTAATTGTTGAATCAATGTATGCACACAGACCAGGACATACACCAGATGAATTAAAAGCCAAAGATATGTTAATTGATACTATAGTAAATGAAGCTGATAAAGAGAAAGCAATTTTTGTTACAATGTTTTCATCACATATAGCAAGAATAAAAAGTGCAATTGAAGCTGGTGAAAAAATAAAGAGAAAAGTCATGGTTTTAGGAAGAAGCATGGCAAAATATATTCGTGCAGGAGAAAATGCTGGACTAATTAAATTTTCTAAATCAATAGAAATTGGAGAATATGGCTCTCAAAGGAAGAGATTGTTAAAAGAATTAAATGAATCAAGGGAGAAATTTCTTGTTGTATGCACTGGCGGACAAGGTGAGCCAGGATCAATATTAGATAAGATTGTCAATAAACAATTACCTTTTATATTTAAAGAAGGAGATTTAGTTATATTTTCATGCAGTGTAATACCTCAACCAATAAACAGGGCAAACAGGGAAAGATTAGAAAAAATTTTAGATGTTAATAGAGTTAAGATATATAGGGATATTCATTCATCCGGCCATGCATCTGCTGAGGATTTAAGAGATATTATTAAATTACTAAAGCCTAAACATTTAATTCCATCCCAAGGAGAATCTTTCCAATTAGATGCATTAGTTAAAATAAGCGAGGAAGAAGGTTATAAACTTAATAAAAATGTACATTTGCTTAAAGATGGAGAAAGATTAATTCTTAATTGAGTTTTGTGAAAACCTTAATTTATTCTGAAGGGTTCTTACCACTAAATTTATAAGTAAAATAGAACTTAAATTATTTATGAAAAGGACAGGAATAATATTATTAGTATTTTTACTAATATTACCATTTGCATTTTCTACATCTGTTTTTGATGGCAGATTATATGATGATGAACCAAAAGAGATAAATGGCCAGACATTAAAAGTTTCAAGTGCGTTTAACAGGGCTTCTGTTACTTATGGAACACATAAAATAGTTGCTTATGTAAATAAATGTTCAGATAATGGGTATTATGAATTTTGTGTAAGAAAAACAGAAGAAGATTTATTTACAGAGTTTTCATTAAATCCAAAAGGCTTAGATATTTTATTTGAAAAAAAGAAAGATCCTGCTACAAGTGATTTTGCTTTGGGAGATCCTGTTGTAATTAAACTTGAAGTAAAAAATGATGGAGAATTAAGTTTAGATTTTTCAATTATTGATGATATTGCAGATATGGAGATTACAAGAATTGATAATTTATGCTATAAAGATGGGGACAAAATTGTATTTAATTATACTATCAGAGGAAAAGATATTACTTCCTGCAGTTATAGAGTAAAACTTCTTAAATCTGGAGATTATAACAGAAAAGCTGTTATGACTTTTTTTGATGGTACAGAAAATAAAAAGATAGAAAAAAGCAGTGCATTTGATGTCAAAGATCAAGGATTAAAGATTGATGTGATAACAAACAAGCAGATTTATGAGATTGGTGAAAAAGCAGAGGTAACTATCAAGTTCAATAATTTATTCAAGGAAATAAGCAAACTTGAGAATGTAGATGTAACTCCTTCTGGAATGACTTTGATTAATTTACCGCAAAGATTTAATGCTGGCGGCAAAGGATATTTTAATTTAAGAGATGTGGATATACCTCCTGAAAGTTCAATGGAATTTAAGTTTGAATTTAATGTTACAAATATAGATAATAGTTTCATAATAAATTCAAGGGCTTTAACTTTACAAGGTTTTAAAGGGGAATTAATAACAAAAAAAATAGATGTTGCTTCTATAAGGCCAGATATAACCTTACAAAGAATAAGTGATACAAAATTAAAAATCCATATACAAAATATAAACAGCAATAGAGCAATATCAAATTTGAAAATTAATTTAAAAAGCAATTACCAAAATTTGGATTTAGGCAGGACATTTTCTTATATTGCTCCTGGAGGGAAAGTAATAATGGATATTACTCTTAAGGAATTTGATTCCAGGCCTACTATTACTTATCCTTTATTTGCTTCCGGAAGTTATGAAACACAGTTTGGGGAAGGATTTACATTTAGTAAGGCTTTACCTATAGACTTAAGAACTAAATTGTCGCAGCCGGTTATTGAAGAACCTGAGAATATTGATCAAACGAAAAATGACAATTCGGAAAAAAATTTAACAGAGAGTAATAAAACAAGTTTTTCATTTAAGTCCTTATTTTCTAAACTGTCTTTTTTTAATAAGAAGGAAGAGTCTAATAAAACAAATGTTATTGCAAAAGAAGAAAATTCTACTTCTAAATTAAATATTAAAGAGAAATTATCATTTTTAAAACCAACTAAAAAGAAATTAATAGTTATTATTTCTGTAATAGCTTTTATTTTAATTGTATTACTAATTGTTTATCTTGTTAAAAGAAATAAGAAAATAAAACATATAGAAGTAAAACTAGCTGATGTTAAACTTTAGTCATTGGTAATATCAATATTTTTTTCTATTAAAAATTCAATAAAATCATCTCCCATTAATTCTCTTTGGTACTGGCCATCTTCAAAGTCTAACTTTCTTATTGTTATTTTTGAATAGTCAATTATAAATCTTGCTCCAGGGCACAAATGTTCTTTATGGTGGGGAATGAATAAATCTGCCTTATATATATTAAAATTATCTGCATTTTCAGATAGGTTGTCTTTTATATCAATATAAACTATTTCTGCTCTCTCTAATAGGTATTCTCTAATAAGGTTTACAAGCATCCTAACTGTATTATATTTAAGCACTTTATTTGGTTTATTTTTAACTAAATCTATAAGGTTATAGTCTTTACCAGGCAATACAGGTCTTATCCATACATCTGTTGTTAATATTGGTTCTAATCCTGGTAATCTTCTTTCCATATTAATAGGGTTATAGAAAAATTCTTAAATCCTTCTCACAAAAATAACTATTCTACTATAGGCATATATAAAAATAATTTAATTTCTTATAATTTAAAATGAAATTTGCACATTTATCAGACTGTCATATAGGTGGCTGGCATGAATCAAGTTTAAGAGATATAAACTTAAAAAGCTTTCAAAAGGCTATTGAAGTATGTATAGAAGAATATGTAGGCTTTGTTTTGATTTCTGGGGATTTATTTGATACTGCATTGCCTTCAATAGATATAATAAAAGAAACTGCTTTATTGTTAAGCAAATTAAAGAATTATGATATTCCTGTTTATATAATACCTGGAAGCCATGATTTTTCTGCATCTGGTAAGACAATGCTTGATGTTTTAGAAAATGCAGGTTTAGTCCACAATGTTATGAAATTTGAATCTGAAAACAAATTAAACTTCACTGTTGACAGGACTGGAACTAAAATAACTGGTTTTTATGGAAAAAGGGGAGGTTTAGAAACTTCAGAATATGAAAAATTAATCAAGGAACATTTAGAAAATGAGAATGGATTAAAGATATTTATGTTTCACAGTATTTTAAATGAAATTAAAAACAACAAATTTGAATTAATTGATGGATTATCATTGAGTTTATTACCTAAAAATTTTACATATTATGCAGGAGGACATCCACATTTTATCCATAATGAATATATAAAAAATTATGGTATTATAGCTTATCCTGGACCAATATTTCCAAATAATTTCCAGGAATTAGAAGAATTAAAACACGGTGGACTGTATATAATAGAAAAAAATGATGGATCAGAGTTAAAAATTAAACATTTGAAATTAGAAGTTATACATACAGATTCATATTTTATTAATGCTGAAAACAAAGATCCAAAAGAAGTTGAGGAAGAAATTTTAAATAAAGTCAGGGATTTTAAAGACAAAATAATAACATTAAGGATAGAAGGCTGTTTAATATCTGGCAAAACATCGGATATAAATTTTAATCTGATTAAAGAAAGATTTAGTGAATCATATTGCTTGTTAAAGAATACAAATAAACTTACAACTAAAGAATTTCAGGAAATTGAATTAGAATATAATAATGCTGATGAAATAGAAACCAAAATCTTACAAGAATTTTCTTTAAAATCAAAATTCAGTCTGGAATTTATAAAAGAAATGATGCAAAATTTAGATAAAGAAAAATTTGATGGTGAGAAAAATTCAGATTTTGAATTGAGGATTATAAAAGATTTAACTAATCTGATAAAATTATAAAATGCTAATAAAAAAAATAAAATTAAAGAATATAAGAAGTTATGAAGAAGAGGAGATAAAGTTTAATAGAGGGATCAATTTATTATCCGGAAATATAGGGTGCGGAAAATCTACTATACTGATCTCAATTGAGTTTGCTTTATTTGGTTTATTAAGGGGAGATTTATCTGGTTCAACATTGTTAAGAAATGGAAAAGACTCTGGATATGTTGTACTGGATTTTGAATTAAATAATAAGTTTATTTCTATAAAGAGAAGCTTAAAAAAAACAAATTCAGCTATATTACAGGATCAATGTTTTTTAACTGTAAATGATGTTACGCAACAATTTACTTCTACAGAGATCAAGCAAAAAATACTGGAATTAATAAATTATCCTGCAGACACATTAACAAAAAAATCAATGGTGTATAGATATACTGTTTATACACCACAAGAAGATATGAAATCCATACTTTCAGGTGAAAAAGAACTAAGATTAGAAACTTTAAGAAAGGTATTTAATATGGATAAATATAAAAGAATAAAAGAAAACTGTAAAATAATCTCTTCTGAATTAAAGAATAAAAAGAAAGAATCTGCTGCTTTTATTTATGATCTTGAACAAAAAAAAGATAAGCTAAACAATAATCGAATTAAAAATAATGAATTAAAATTAAAATTAAATGAGTTTGAATTAAAAATTGTGGATTATAATAAGAACATAGAATTATCCAAAACTGAAATTAAAAAAATAGAAAATGAAATATTAATATTAAATAATATTAAAAAAGATTTAGAAATAATATCCTCAAGTCTGAAGATTAAAAACGAATCAAAAATAAAGAATATAAGAAGTTATGAGCAACTATTAAAAGAGTTATCTTTAACAACTGAAGTTAATCTAATTGATATACAACAAATAAAAAATAAGATAAATGAAATAAATAAAATAATAATAAATGAAGAAATAAAATTAAAAGAAATAGTTAAAAATTCTATAGAAACAAAAAGTAAAATTTCACATAGTCATGAAATTAAAAATAAAATTATAGATTTAGACTTATGCCCATTATGCGAACAGGAAGTTTCAATTGAACATAAAAATAAGATAAATGAAAGAGAGGACAGTTCTATAAATGAAATGAATAAAAAAATCAGTTCTTATTTAGAAACTGAAAAAGCAACTGAAATTGAGATACAAAGAATAAAAAATTCATTAGAAGAATTAAAATTAAAGGAAAGAGAGTATGAAATAAATAAAATAAAATTAGAAAATACTAAATATAAAAAAGAATTATCTTTAAAACTATCAAATGATTTAGGAATACTTGAAAAAGAATTAGAATTATTGAATTTTAGAAAATCTGAATTAACATTTGAATTAAATAAATTTAATGATTTAGATAATAATTATAAAAATTCCAAATTAAAATCAGAAAATTTATATAATGATCTTAAAAAATTAGAAATAGAAAAGGCTTCTTTATCACAAGAATACAAATCAATTGAAAAAATCAATTCTGAATTAATTAAAGAGATTGAAGATAAGGAGAAAGTTAAAGAAAAACTGCAATATTATATTGAAATGCATGACTGGTTTGATGTTTTCTTTATCAGTTTAATGGATAATGTTGAAAGAAAAGTAATGTTAAAGATACATAACATTTTTAATAATTTATTTCAAAATTGGTTTTCTATGCTTATGGATATTGAGAATATTAAAGTTAAACTTGATGAAAAGTTTACTCCAATAATAAACCAGAATGGATATGATTTAGAATATGAAAATTTATCTGGCGGGGAAAAAACTGCATGTGCCCTGTCTTACAGATTAGCCTTAAATCAGACAATAAACAATTTAATATCTGATGTAGCAACAAGGGATATGATAATCTTAGATGAACCAACAGACGGATTTAGTACTGAACAGCTTGACAGGTTAAAAGAAGTTCTAAATGAGTTAAAGATGAACCAGGTTATAATTGTAAGTCATGAAAGCAAAATAGAAACTTTTGTAGATAGTATTATTAAAATTGAAAAACAGAACCATATTAGTAAAGTAATTAGTTAATCTTAAATAAAATAAAATTATTATATCATAATGTCAAAATTGCAAGAAGTAAAAGAAGCAATAAAATACAATTTTCCAGATTTCAAATTAAGAAATATAAAAAGTTTTGTATCTGGATGTGACAATGATACTTATTTATTAAACAGAAAATACATTTTAAGATACCCAAAACACAATAAAGCAATAAATCATATTGAATCATGTTTGCTTCCAAAGCTTGAAAATTACATTACTGCTAAAATTCCTGAAGTTATTCACTCTGGAAATTATAAAAATAAAAGCTTTATGATTTACAAACCAGTAGATGGAATTAAACTAAATAAAAAAATATTAAAAGATATATCAGAAAAAGAAAGAGACCAATTATTTAATCAGATAATAATATTTTTAGAAGAATTGCATAGCTTTTCAATAATAGAAGCAAAAAAATGCGGAGTTAAATTTGTTAATTTCAAATTACATTTTAGAAAATTATTAAAGAAATCAAAAAATATATTAAATAAAAGATTGAGAAAAAAAGAAATTAATCGGCTAGAAACAAGATTTGATGAATATCTAAATAATAAAGATAATTTTGCATACAAACCTTCATTATTGCATGCAGATTTAAGTATTGGTCATATTTTTGCAGATAAAAATTATAAGCTATCTGGAATAATAGATTTTGGTGATACAGGTATTGGAGATCCAGATTATGATTTAATTTATTTAAAAGATTTCAGAGATTCATTTAATAATTATTTAAAAAATAGAAAAGATGCAAGAAATTTAGAATATAAAATAAAATTCTTTTTATTAACGTGTGATATAAACGGAATAATCTATGGTATTAAAACTAAAAATAAATATAAAATTAATAAAGAGATAAATGATCTAAGAAAAAGATTAGAAAATTGGTAAAAATAAGAATAATAAATATTAAAGAGATAAAAATAATAATTTAAGTATTATATCTGCGCTTAAACCTATTTTGAGGCCTGCTGTCCCTGCTATATCCATGTTCAAAGCCTCTTCCTCTATTGTCTTCAAAGTTCCTTCTTCCTGATTCAAAATAAACAAATGCAAATTCTTCTTTTGGCAATTTTGTAACTTTTACAGGGTATCTTCTTAAAATATTTGAAAAGTTCTGATGATCATTGTCACCCAATAAACTTATTGCTTTTCCATGTTCTCCTGCTCTTGCAGTTCTTCCAATCTGGTGTATGTATTCTTCAGGATTTCTTGGAATATCATAATTGAAGATGTGAGTGACATTTTTAATATCTAAACCTCTTGCTGCAACTGCGGTAGCTACTAATATATGAGGTTTTCCCTTATGGAATCCTTCTAATACCCTTAATCTTCCATTCTGTGACAATCCACCATGCAAAACTTGTGCATCTACGCTTTGTTTTTGCAAGTTTCTACATACACTGTCAGTATTTTTTCTTGTACCACAGAAAACTATTGCTAATTTTGGCTGCTCTTTCTTTATTAAATGTACAAGCAATGAAAATTTTTCTTTCATTTGTACATCATAATAATATTGATTTAAGTGACTTTCACTTACATGTTCTGTTGATTTTACAATCATTGGATTTTTCATATATTTGCTTTTTAGCATTGAAATTTCCTGGGAAATTGTAGCACCAAATAATAAGACTTGTCTTTCTTTAGGAATTTCACGTAATATTTCTTCTACATCTTCTATAAAACCCATAGAAGCCATTTTATCTGCTTCATCAAGAACAACAGTTTTGACTTTTGTTAAATTTACATTACGCCTATTTATATGATCTAATAATCTTCCAGGTGTGCTAACAACAATGTCAGCTCTTCTTAAATTATCTGCCTGAGGACCTAAAGCAACTCCACCGTAAATAATTGTTACATTTGGTCTTATATATTTTGAAAATTTTCTTATTTCCTTTCCAACTTGTTCAGCTAATTCCCTTACAGGCACTATGATTAATGCCTGTATTCCGTGGCCTACTGTAATTTTTTCCATTAAAGGCACGCCAAATGCAAATGTTTTTCCTGATCCTGTTTTTGAAATAGCAACTATATCTTTTCCTGCTTTAATTTCAGGTATTGCTTTTTCCTGTATTTCTGTTGGAGTTATTATCTCCATTTCTACTAATGCTTTTACTATTTCATCTTTTATTTTTAATTCTTTAAAGTCCATTTTATTCTCCTTAAGATGTTAACAGTTGTAAAACTGAAGAAATATGAATTAGAATATCGCTTTTGGCTGAAAACTAAAACTATTTCTTTGCCATCTTTATATAATAATTAAAAAACTGAATGTTTATAAATCTATCTTAAACTAAAAATAAAGTTTTGTGCGAATTAAGTAATCAGTTGAAGTTAGTCAATTTCTTTTGATGCCCCACTCCGTCAGCAGACGGATTTGCCAGCAGGCAAACCCTTGGGGTGGGGAGGTTCACTATTCTGCACTAAATTGTCATTAATTTTCTTAATCAATGTGTTAATCTTTTTTAAACCATATAAGGCAGCTGCTAAAGCGTCTTTTTGATGTTTATTTTCTATATTTATTCTTTTTTTCTGATTTTTTAAGTAAGTGTCGACAATTTTTATCTTTTCTAAATAATTTAAATCATGATCCGGGCTTATTATTTTAGCACCTATTCGCTTTGCAAGTTTTAATGTTAGATTTGGACAAGGATAAACATCACTGCCAATTGCAAATATCTTTCCATGTTCTGTAATTTTTAAAACCAAATTTCCATGATTAAATTCCCTTTCAGATCCAATACTAATTAAATTACCATCTAAATCTAATATGCAATAAGCGCTTATTGTTCCAGGGTCAATACCTGCGATTAATAATTTATTCATCTATATTAATTTTAATTTTTATCATTTATTAATTTTTTCCTTGATTTTTTTCTAAATTGATAACCCTATTCTATAATCTATTTAAATTCTATCGGAATACTAATTCCTTTACCATTTTTAATTTTAAATACATTGAAGTGTAAATGAGATTGTGTTGTAAGTCCAGTCATACCAATATAACCCATAATTTCTCCAGCCTTTACCTTTTGTCCTTCTTTAACTTGAACATTTCTGTCAAGATGTAAATATTCTGCGAAAGTTCCATCAGAATGAGTAATACAGACAAAGTTAGTATATTTTTCTACAAAATGCTTTATTGCTTCTTGTGTCATTGCATTAATTATTTTCATATTACTTATATATTTATTAGAATCTTTTTTTAATGAAACAACTTTTCCTGCTCGGGCAGCTAAAACTTTTGTTTTCATTGGAAGAATGAAATCTATTGCAAATTTTGTTTCTAAAAATTTTTCATGATGCTCTCCAGTGTGCATTTTATAATTAATATTATTAGGAAAGGGATATGAATATTTTACCATTTTAACCTTTCAATTTTATATGTTTATATATTTATATATTCTATAAGGATTTAGTTCTTTTTTCTTTATTACAATTGTAATTCTGTCTATTTTCATAGAATTCACAGGACATTTAAAACTCTTTAAATCCTCAACTTTTGCAGGAAAAGCTAATGTAATGTGTAATGGATAAAATGGATGTTTTTCTTTTTTACAGAATACTTATTTCTTAAGCTCTGCAATTTTATTTGGAAATCTTTTAACTCCTTTGTATTTTTAATATGAATTCCTGTCCAAAAACGCTTAGGAAGTATACTTGTGAATTTTTCAGTTTTAATGATTAATGATTTTTGATTTTTGCAGATTTCTTTTAATTCTTTTTGAAATATTTCATAATTATTTGTTTCAAAACCTTTAGATATTAGAGACATATGAACTGGATATTGTAATGCCTGATTAGAATGCACAAGTTTGCAAACTTTATAACGAAGCTCAGACAATCTTTTTTTATCATTAATATCAGGAACGAATAAGATATTATATTTAAACATATAAAAATAAATTAAAACTAGTATAAAAAATTATTTAATATATTATGGTAGAAAAATGCAATTTAGAATAGCTGAAAACTCTATAGAAAATTGTAAAACCTTAATTAATGAGATTAAATCTTTATTAAACAATTAAAATTTCAAGAAATTTTCACTAGGCTCTGTCCTGAATCTAGTTTTCAAAAAGAATATTAACCCATGAGCCTTTAGGCTTCATGGGGGAGGAGTTGTGATCCTCCATGAAAAGAGAGGAAA